>DYRX01000084.1 GCA_020718525.1 Victivallis vadensis | reverse complement strand
AAATTCATAAATAAATGGACCGCCGCCGCAGAGAAAGGGAAGATTAAAACCCTTGATGCCGCACATGTCGTAAAACATTTCCCACAGGAATCAGCGAATATTTACTTTCAGTCAATCTTGACCCTTAATTGCACAATCGCAGGAAATTATCGAGACATTTACTGGAAAAATATGCAATGTCGGATGATTGTATCTGACTATTCCCACAAGTTCCATGCTTGAGGGAATATTGGATTTGCCTGTGCGGAAGGACTTCCGCCGAGCAAATCTAGGTTGATTCTTTTTCTATCAGGTTTGCAAACTCGCGATTTCCAAGGAGAGATGGTGCTGAGCTTTTTCC
The DNA here is from genome assembly GCA_020718525.1 of Victivallis vadensis. Classification (GTDB taxonomy): domain Bacteria; phylum Verrucomicrobiota; class Lentisphaeria; order Victivallales; family GWF2-50-93; genus DYRX01. The sequence continues at coordinate 13,102 of DYRX01000084.1, read as the reverse complement.
TGCTGTTCTACAATCTGCTTTTTCCGATCGGGCTCCTTCTTTATGTCCCCTCCATCGTCGTAAAACTCGTCAGGAGAGGGGGCGAGAAGAAGAACTTCGCCGAACGGCTTTCAATCTTCAGTTCCGATAAAAAGAGGGAGCTGGAAAAGTTCCGCGGAGCGATTTGGATTCATTCGGTCAGCGTCGGGGAAACGCAGATAGCATTGTCATTCATTGAAAAATGGCGCAAGGACAGACCCGGCGACAAATTTGTGATTTCAACCACGACTACGACTGCGCAGGGCCTGGCTCTGGAAAAACTGCCCCCCGGATGCGCTCTCATTTTTTGTCCGATTGACTTCTTCATTTTTGTCCGGAGGACTTTCTCCCTCCTTTCCCCTTCCAAACTGCTGGTTTTCGAGACCGAGCTTTGGCCTGCGATGATTTCCGAGGCGCGCAAAAGGGGAATTCCACTCGCCGTACTGAACGCAAGGATTTCAGACAGATCTTTCCCGCGATACAGGCGGCTCTCCTTCTTCTTCGCTCCGCTTCTGCGCAGGATTTCGCTTGTCTGTGCACAGACGGAAGAGGACAGGAAAAGGTTCGATATGATCGCCCCGGGACTGAGTGTCTCGGCAAGCGGAAACATGAAGTTCGATCAGACCGTTCCATCGGATCTACCGCTTCGCGATCTCGCACCATATTTTGGTGACTGCGACCGCAAGGTCATTCTTGGAGCGAGCACTCATCCAGGCGAGGAGAAGATGATTGCCGGAATTTATCTGACGCTTAAAAAGATCCGCCCCGGCTTGAAGCTGATTCTGGCTCCTAGGCATGCCGAGAGAGCGCCGGGAATTTCGGATGAGCTTGCGGCAATGGGGCTGAGCCATGTCCGAAGAACAGCTTCCGCGCAGACACCTTGCACCAATTCCGACTGCCTTCTCCTGGACACGACCGGCGAACTCCTCTCCTTCATGGCGGTTTCAGACATCGTTGTGATGGGGAAAAGTTTTGCCGGACATGACGAGGGTCACAATCTTATAGAGCCTGCCCTTCTCTCCAAGCCTATCATATGCGGAGCAAGACTGAGAAATTTCAAATTTGTTTTTGAAGCGCTTAGAAAGGAAAACGCCCTCATTGCCGTCGCAACGGCTGAGGAGCTGGAATCAGCGCTTGCGAAATTGGCGGAAGATCCGTCTTTTGCCGCTGAGCTTGGTGCCAGGGCTTTTCATGCGATTTCAATACACCGTGGAGCGACAGACAGAACAATGGAACTTATAAGGAACCTAGAACGATGAGCAAGACGCAGTTGACAGCCGCAAGAGAGGGACGCATAAGCAGGGAGATGAAGATCGTCGCCCGGAAAGAGGGCTTTGAGCCAGAAGAGATACGCAAGCTCCTGGCGGCAGGAAAGCTCGTCATCCCGGCGAACAAATCGCACAAGAGTCTCGATCCGGTCGGAATAGGCGCAAAGCTCACGACGAAGATCAACGCCAACATTGGCAATTCCCAGACGTCCAGCTGTCCGACGGAGGAGCTTGCCAAACTCGAAGTCTGCCTCAGATACGGTGCGGACGCGGTCATGGATCTCAGCACCGGCGCGAATATCTGCGAAATTCGCAGGAATCTCATTGCAAAATCACCTGCGCCAATTGGGACAGTTCCGATATATGAGTGCGCGTCGGAATATGAGAACTGCGACGAAATTCCTGCCGAGCGCATATTCGAGGTGATAGAGTCCCAGGCTGAGCAGGGAGTTGATTTCATGACGATCCATGCGGGCCTTCTCAGGAAGCATGTTCCTTCCGCCATGCGGCGTCTGCTCAAGATCGTCAGCAGGGGTGGCGCAATAATCGCAAGCTGGATGAGGGCCAACAGGAAGGAGAACCCCTTCTACGAGGGATTTGACAGAATACTCGAAATTTGCCTCCGCCACGACGTGACGCTGTCGCTGGGCGACGGACTTCGCCCCGGATGCATTGCGGATGCGAGCGACAAGGCTCAGTTCGCGGAGCTCGGAGTCCTGGGCGAGCTGGTCCGCAGATGCAAGAAGGCTGGAGTCCAGGTCATGGTCGAAGGTCCCGGGCATGTCCCGATAAACGAGATTGAGATGAACATGAGGAAAGAGAGAGAGCTCTGCGAGGGCGCTCCGTTCTACATTCTTGGACCGCTCGTCTGCGACTGCGCGCCTGGCTACGATCACATTACAGGCGCGATCGGAGGGGCGATGGGGGCCTTTTACGGAGCCGCGATGCTATGCTACGTGACACCGAAGGAGCACCTGGGACTTCCCGATGCTGAGGATGTCCGAAACGGCATCGTCGCCTTCAAGATTGCGGCTCATGCGGCGGATGTCGCGCTCAAAAAGAAGAATGCATCCCTGCGTGATCGCGAAATCAGCCTGGCAAGGGCGCAATTTGACTGGGAAAAGCAGTTCTCGCTCGCCCTGGATCCCGACAGAGCCCGCGAATTTCGCAGTGCAGCTCTCGGGAAGATGTCGGCAAAATCTTCTGCAAGTTCTTCCCAGTCAAACTATTGCACAATGTGCGGTCCTAAATTCTGCTCCATGAAGATCAGCGCCGGCATTGCAAATAAAAAGGCTGGAAACTAGGAATGATCGGATTTTTCAAAAAGAGGGGTGCCAGCGGCGGAATGGATTTAAAATTCGCCTTCAGCACGGCGGCTTCGCACCTGCGCGCTCCACTACAGGCGGCGGAGTCTCTGTCTGGCAGTCCTTTCGATGGAATCGAGATCAATGGAGAGCAGTTGGAATTTCTCTGCGCCCCTGGTTTCGAGGGGAAGATTCAGCCCGGGGTCTTTGCTGTCAGGAACTTTTTCGACAGGAGCGTGACTTCAAATCTCGGCGGCGCCGAGGATTCCATGAAGAGGCATTTTGTCGAATCAATATCACTGCGTCTGGACAGAGTCGAGGAAGTTTTTGGGTCCTGCATTTCGAGTCTGATCATTGATTTTGCTCCTGAGCCTTCCGCTTCTTCAGAGGGCTTTGGCGAAAAAGGCTGTGCCGCAGTCAAGGCCGTTCTTGCCGAGCTCTACCGCCGAAAGATGGGACTTCTTATCCCTTGCAAGTGCTCCCTCTTCAAGAATGGAGCTGACGCAGGAGCTTTCTACAGCGGATTTCTTGGCGGCCTGATTCTCCCCAACGCCGCTCTTTCCCTCGATTTCCACCCGCATGAACTGTGCGGAAATGCCGACATCGAAAAGCTTCTGCTTCCGTTCCGCATGACGGCTGTGCAGATTTGTCTTTCATACGAGCCGGAGGCTGGAAACATCCTTGTTCCTGGTCTCCTCCAGCTCTGGTGCGACGCGATGCGCAAAGTATTTGTTTCGGAGACGACTCTTACATTTCGTCCGTCAATCTCTTCGGAAGGAGCCTTGCAGGCGGAACTGGAGAGGCTGAACGGACTGCTGAAGGAGGTGAAGAAATGATTTCAGACAGGAAGATGGAGATTCCGTCCAGACTGCATTTTGTGGGGATATGCGGAATCGGAATGAGCGCCCTGGCTCAGTTCCTAAGGCATTTGAATTGCGAAATCAGCGGGAGCGACAGATCCTTGGATTCGCCCGAGAACAGGCTTTTCACGGAAGCTTTCCGCGCACAGGGAATAGAGCTTTTTCCCCAGGATGGCTCTTTTGCGAAATTCGCGGGAAAGAAGCCGGACGGGATCATCTATTCCAGTGCAGTCGAGGACGGAAATCCTGATTTTGCCATTGCGCCTGAAATTCCTAGGATTCACCGTGCGAGTGCCCTTTCTTCGGCGATACGGAGCGCGGGCGACAGGATTTCGGTCGCAGTCGCCGGAAGTGCCGGTAAAACATCCGTCTCAGCGTGCTTGTCCGAGACGCTTGCCAAACTCGGAGAAGATCCTCTCTGCATATGTGGCGGGGTTGTTAACAGCTTCAACGAGTCTGGAAGGGCTGGCAATTTCCGTCCAGGAAGCGGCCCCTTCGTCGTCTATGAGGCGGACGAGAGCGACAAGAGCCTTCTTGAGTATTCCCCCGACTATTCGATCATCCTCAATATTGGCACCGATCATTATCCCAAGGAGGAGCTTGCCGCCCTTTTTTCAGACTTTGCCAGAAAGACTCGCAGGGGAATTGTTTGCGAGGCTGAGGCTCTTTCGATGCTCGATCCCCAATCGCTCCAAGGGAAGAACGTCGCCGTCTTTGGCACGGGAAGCAGTCGCCGCTCCGGAGCAGGTATTTATGTTTCAGAATACAGGATCTCGGATAAAATTCCCTTTGCGCGGCTTGAATCAGATTCTCCAAATTTTTGCGCCGACTTGAAACTTTCCTCTCCTGGGGAGCACAATGCGCTCAATGCCGCCGCGACACTTTCATTCTGCAGAATGCTCGAGCTTGATCCAAGACGGAGCATGGAGGCTGTCTCAAATTTTGGAGGCGTCTGGCGGAGATTCGACTACGCCGGCTCCCTACCCTGCGGCGCAAAGGTCTTTGACGACTACGCGCACAACGTGGAAAAGATCTGCAACTGCATCAGAAGCGCCGCCGGAATTGCCGACGGAAAGCTCATCTGCATCTTCCAGCCGCACGGCTTCAAACCGCTTGGATTCATGAAAGACGCGCTTTTGGCCGAGCTAGAACTCACTCTGCGCAAAAATGATTTGTTCATCTTTCTGCCGGTCTTTTATGCAGGAGGCAGTTCATCCTTCAAACCAAGCTCCTCCGAAATTGTTGAGTTCTACCAGGCGAAAGGAACAAAAAACTACCTGAATGCGCCAGACAGGGCGTCCGCCGAAGAGATTGTCTCGAAAAACGCATCTTCCGGCGATATTGTGCTGATTCTAGGCGCAAGAGACAATTCTCTGTCATCCTATGCAAAAAAAATCGCTAATTAATGTGTTGTGACGTTTGATTTTTAGTCGTTTTGATTTTATAGGTTAGGGATGCAGGTGGTCTAAGGCTTGAGGATGGACTTATGGTCGAAATAAGCGTCAAAAGCAGATCGAGGACGGAGTTCATTGACATTACACCGAGGATCGCGGAGCAGATTCCCGGAGATTTTTCCGGACTCGTTCATGTCTTCTCGGCGCATACGACAGCCGGCCTGACCATCAATGAAAATGCCGATCCGGACGTTGTCGGCGACATGATGAGGCAACTGGAGAAGATGGTTCCCTGGAACGGAGGCTACAGCCATGCCGAGGGAAATTCCGCGGCTCATTTGAAGGCGTCCATGCTTGGCTTTTCGCAGTTTGTCCCGGTTCATGATGGCAGATTGCGGCTGGGAGTCTGGCAGGCTGTATATTTTTGCGAATTTGATGGTCCGCGTCAGAGGCGGGTTGTTTTGACATATCTGAGAGATTGACACAAAAACATAGGTGCTGGACATGTTTTCAAAAAAAATGTGCGCGTCGGTTTGTGCGGGCTTGTCCGTTTTGATTCCATTTCTCAGTCTGCAGGCCAGAGACGAGTCGGACTACACCATAGAGCTATCCAAAAAGCTCAACGCAATGCAGATATACGACTATTCGGAGCTTCTGCTCAACAACGAGATCGCAAAGAACAAGCCGGACGCCGACTTGGTTAGAATACAGCTCGCAATGACCTACTTCACGATGAACAAGCCGGAGCAGGCGGAGAAGATCATCGCTTCAATTCCTTCGTCCAGCGCCTATTACGCCGATTCGAGGAGGGTTACCGGACTTGAAGCCATCAAGAAGGGCAAGAACGACCTGGGAATCAAGAGCCTCGAGGAGTATTTTGCGAAGGTGAAGGATTCCATGCCGACATCCAACTCTGGCATAGAGGATTTCAAAGAGGCTATCGGCTATCTTTCGCATGTCTATAGGCAGGCTGGCAATCCCGACAAAGCCGCCGAGGTGGTAGGAAGAATGTCCTGGCTGAAGAAGCCCGAGGAGGGGGATGCCAAGTCTCCGCAGTCCGCCGACAAAAGGGAGGCTGATCTTTTGGTCTGCCAGGCAAAGCTGGACGCCGTGGAGCAGATGATTCTTGCCGGTAAGACTGGCTGGGACACAACTGCAAATTCCTGCATGAACACCCTCAAAGAGCTTCTCTGGGTAAACGACAGCATATCGGCATTCGGTTCGATAGAGATGGCAAGAGTCTATTTCTTCCTAGGCCGCTATGACGAGGCTTTGAAGACACTTGAAGATCCCTCGAGGCAGTATGAGGCATATGACGAGGTCTTCAAGGAAGAAAAGATGCTCGGGAACGCCCCCGCCCCGCTCGCCTCCTACTGGGTTGCCAAGATCAATTTGGCAAAAGCCGAGAAAGCAACATCGCAGGAAGACAAAATCAAGTTCTATTCTTCGGCAATCAAGGCTCTCTACAAGATCGTTGACAAATATGACTCTTTCTTTAAATTTGCAGAAGTTTCAGGTCTTTTCCTTGATACCAAGCAGAAGTTGACGGATCTCGGAAAAAATGTCCGTTTTCCCGATCACATTGAGGCCAAGCTCCAGCAGGATAGCGGCGGCGCCGACGTTCCGGCGGAAGCTGAAAAGTTCTTCAGCGATGAAAAGTACAAGGAAGCAATGCCTTACTACTTGGCGGCGGCTGTCAAGTCGAGAAAGACTAGGAAAGGAATGGCGGATGTCCTGTCCAAGCTTTCGTATTGCTATGTCAAGACGGATCAGCCACTTGAAGCCCTGACCCTTGCCGGCTATTTGGCTGACTATTTTCCTAAATCCGATGGCACTCCGCTCGCCCTTCTTCAAGTCGGAGAGTATCTCTGGAGCAAAAACCAGATAGACGATGCCCTTGTCGTGTACGAAGATTTTGTGAGGAACTGCCCTGCGGATCAGTATGCGGGACCAATTTCTGCGAGAGTCGCAAAAGTCCATTATGACAGGGCAACTCAAATGGCAAAAGAGGCTGAAAAGCTTCCGCAGGGTCAGGAGAAGCTGGAAAAGACTCAGGCCGCGAGGGACGCCTTCAAGTCAGCGATTCCCAAATATGAGCGCATCGTGAACAACTATCTTCAGAGCGAACATGGACCGCAGTCCTGCTATCTGCTTGCCTACTGCCAGACATATTCGAAGGATTTGAAGGGTGGCGCAGGGACTTTCTTGAAATATTGCGACATAGATCTGAAGCGCAAAAAACCGAATTATGGCGACATCGCCGATGCTAAACTAAGGGTGGCGGACAATTACTATCAGCTCGCTTCCGCCCTGGACAAGGAAGCGAAGGCGCTCAAGGAAAAGACAGGCATTCTGATTTCGGAAAAGAAGGACGGAGCTCCGGCACCGTCTCCTGAGCCCGAAGCGCCTGAATCCGAGTCACCCGAAGAGGAAAAAGATCTTTCTCCTGCTACCACTGCGAAAGATGGACAGGCTCCTGCCGACCCCGCCGCAGTAGCCAAGACGGATTCCGATCCAAAGGCAGTTCTCGCGGAAGCCGCGAAGCTCGAAAAGGAAGCAAAGGGCTACTATTCAGAAAGCATTAAGAATTTGTCTGAACTGCTTGGTCCCTGGCTAGATAAGGGCGGATCGCTTGAGTCGGACAATTCTCCCAAGACTCAGAGTTCGATTGAAACTGCAACGGCATTGATCGGCTGGGCTTACGACGGTCTGGACGAAAAGGACAAGGCTTGCAAGGCGTTCGCCGATTTCATGAAAAAATATCCGACTTCCAAGCAGATTCCGGTCTGCATGTTCAGGCTCGGAAGCATCTATCTCGAAATGGACAAGCCAGATCTCGCCGCTCAGGTTCTCGAAAAGCTCGCGAGCGACTACCCCTCAAGCAACGAGGGCAAGCAGGCGCTCTCCAGCTTGGGCAGAAGCATGTATGACATTGGAAAATACGACAAAAGCATAGAGGCTTTCAGCAAAATCTTGGTTCAGAACATTGATCTGAGCATTCCCGTGATGAGATGGATTGTGGAAAAGCTTCCTGATTGCGGTGGAACTCACCCGAAGGAGGGCGCAGAGATTGCAGTACGCTTCGCAGAAAAACTTCTCAAACTTTTGGACAAGCCCAACTTTGTTGACTGGGTTGGCAGAGAAAAGGCCGCCGAAATCGAGAAGGATCCAAAGGAAGCCAAAAAGATGCTCTCCATCTTGAAGGAAAAGGTCCTCTACGATGCCGCAAACGCATCATTTTGGGCTGGCAATTTCGAAAGCTCTGTCAAGTTCCTCGACGAACTGCTTCTTGCACAGAACACTCCATATTACGTGGAAGGCCGTTTCCTTAGAGCTGAGGCATACAAGGCAATGAAGAAATACAACGAGGCTGTCAATGACTACAGCGCCATAAGCATGATGGCGATGACAGCAAAGAAGATCTCCCTCCAGTTCAAGGCTCAGTGCCTTACAGGAGACGCATACGTGGACATGGACGAGTTTCAGAAAGCGGCAGGCGCCTTCAATATAATCGCCATGTGCGATCCCTCGGAACAGAATCCAGACGTGCCCGAGCAGGAGCGCAAAGACCGTCTCGAATGGATCGAATATGCTCTTTACAAGGCTGCGCTTTGCCAGGCAAAACTCGGTTTGAACGAGGAAAAAGGCAATTTGATTGCGAAATACCGCAAATATTTCCCGTCGGGAAAATTCATTTCTGATCTGGATAAAATGCCGACTGCGGCACCAGCGTCTCCGTCTCAAGCTCCCAAGAAAACTGATAAAAAGAACTCCAAATAACAAAGGTGGAACCAATGAAAAAAACGTTCATCGCGCTCGTCTCTCTGATCCTGACCGCGCAATTCGTCAAGGCTGAGCCTGGGATGATTGCCAAAAAGGATGGCAAGAAGATTAATTGCGAAATACTCAACGTTGACGCTGTGGGGACAATCGAATACGAAGAGAACAAATTCAAGAGCAAGGCGAAGCCGGGCGACTATCTCTATGCAAAGGTCAGCAAAGTTCCTACCGACTATGCCAACGCCGAAAAACTGGCTAAAGCCGGCAACTACCAGAATGCAGTCAGCGCCTTGGATGCCGTCTATGCCAGCAAATACAGGTTTCTCGGCTACGAACTGCCTTGCCTTTACTGGAAGGCGTTCTGCCTGGAAAAGCTCGGCAAAGATGCCGATGCAGTTAAAATTCTGAAAGATATTCAAAGCGCAGGTCAGCCTGCCGACAAGACTTTGGATTCCCTATATTACGACTCGAAGAAACTCCTTGCGTCAATCTATGTCAAGCAGAACAAGTACGACGACGCATATCCGATTCTGACCGAGCTTGGCAACTCCAGCAACGACAGCCTGGCGGCGTACAGCTTCAATATGAGAGGTGAAATCCTCAACAAGCAGGGAAAGAAAAAAGAGGCGGTGCTGAAATACATGATAACTGCGCTTCTCTTCCCAAAAAATGTTCCGGAGCGCGCCGACAGCCTTGTCAATATCGTCGCAATCTTGAAGGAGCAGAACGACAACAGAGCGATAAAATTCGAGGAGATGCTCAAGGCCGACTATCCAGACAAGGTCAAATGACCTCCGTTTTTTTTGGCATTAATTTTGTTTTAGTATTTGTTTTTTTTCAAGATAGAATTAAGGTTGCTAACAAATAAAAAGGAGATTTTGGCGATGAAGAAAATTCTTTCGTTCGTGGCAGTTGCCGCTCTCGTGTCCGGAGTCCTTTTTTCCGGGGTCTTTCTCTCTGACAGTCTGCTCGCCCAGGATGCCGCCGCACCTGCTGCTGCCGCCGCCGATGCCGTAGCCGCGCCTGCCGCAAGCGGAGATTCAGCCGCCGCTCCAAACGACACCACCTTTCTCAAGATTATTCTCGGAAGCGGATGGTACGGCATAGCTGACTGGCTTATGATTTTCGCAACTTCTATAGCGACTGTTGCTCTCATTATTGACGGTTTTATGACGATCAGACCTATAAAGATTATGCCCCCAGACTTGGTTAATGCCGTGCGCACCGCTCTTGATCAGGGAGACCTTGGCGCGGCGCTCGAAGCGTGTGCCAATACTCCTGGACCTTTGGCTAACATCCTCATGGCTGGATTCAACAACGTCTCAGAGGGATACGATGTGATCATGGATTGCGTATCTACAGCCGCCGATATGGAAAGTGAAAAACTCATGCAGAGAATCAACTATCTCAACCTATGCGGAGCCATGGGACCGATGCTTGGACTTCTCGGAACAGTTACAGGTATGGTGGATGCGTTTTCCGGCTTGGCAACAGCTACAGGCGCCGCAAAGAACAATCTTATCGCCCTCTCGATCTCCCAGGCTCTTTACACGACAGTTTTCGGACTTATGATTTCTATTCCTGCCATCCTCGGATTCACTATGCTCAGAAACAATGCAAACAGAATTATTCTTAGCATGGAAAGTCTTACCTATGACCTGCTCAAGGTGCTGAGAGGCGCGGAAGTCGTTGACGGTGGCGGACAGGGCGAAGAGTCCAACTGATTAAAGATTAGAGGACAAAATGGCAAGAAAAGCAGAACTTGGAGATGTCCAAACTCCGATTTCATCTCTCATTGATGTTGTCTTTCTCCTGATCATTTTCTTTGTTGTGACAGCGGCTCAGGACAAGGAAATTCAGGACGAGAAAGTCATACTTGCCGATGCCCCGCATGGCAAGCCTCTTGTAAAGAAGGATCCTTTGAGCGTGATCATCAATGTTCGCCAGGACGGAGTTGTGACGATCGCAGGAAGAATCGTCTCGATAGGAGATATGACTTCAATACTCTCTGTTCAGGCAAACAAATATGGATATGAGAATGTCCCCATCATCATCAGAGGCGACAGAATGGTACAGCACGGCTATATTAAAAGAGTCTTGGAAGCCATAAAGGACACGAGACTTTATCGTGTCAAATTCAATGCCGAAGTAGACAAATAGGAGATTTCGATGGCGAAGAAAAAAGCACGCAGAATGAAGATGAGCGAGGCTGAGACCCCGATATCCTCGATGATTGACGTTGTATTTCTTTTGCTGATATACTTTGTTGTCACACAAAAGCCTGTCATCGAGGAGACATTGCTGGGAATTGATTTGCCTGCGCCTGGCGGCAAGCCAAGTGGTCCGCCTCCGACTCTTTTCACCATTGATGTCCACAAGCAGTCCGACGATCCCGTCAAGGATCTTGAGATCTACTATGTGAATGGCATGCGCTGGAATTTCAAGGATCTGAAGGATCAGCTAAAGAAAACTGGCGAAACAAATCCTGACCAGACGATCATAATCAACTGCGGACCAAACGCAAGACATCAGAAACTGATTCAGATTCTTGACTCATGTGCCGCGGCAAATCTCTCCAAGCTCAACATGGTTGATGACGAAAGCATTAAGTTCGTCCCGCAATAAGTTTTTGCTCCTGGAAAGTCTCACAAAAAAGCAAGGGTCTTGCTTCTTTGAGTGGGTTCCTTGCCAAAAAAAAAGGAGGTGACGCCATGTTCAAGAAAAAAGTCCGCAGAGTGAAGCTTGGCGAATCGGAAGTCCCCTTGTCTTCAATGATTGACATCGTCTTCCTTTTGCTCATCTTTTTTGTCGTGACTCAAAAGCCTATCATTGAAGAAACTTTGCTGGGGGTTGACCTGCCATCACCTAAGCCGATCGTTACTCCGCCTCCACCTCCGCCACCATTTTTCTCCATTGATGTCAACAAGCAGTCGGATGACCTTGTCCGTGACTTGGATGTCTATTATGTGAATGGCATGCGTTGGAATTTTGAGGACTTGTCGCTTCAGCTCAAAAAAACTGGTCAAACAAATCCCGACCAGACGATCATAATCAACTGCGGTCCGAACGCAAGGCATCAGAAACTGGTTCAAGTCCTTGACTCCTGCGCCGCCGCCGGTCTCTCAAAGCTCAACATGGTTGACGACGAAAGCATCAAATTCGTCCCGCTCGGCAATTGATTCCTCGTCTCTATTAGCACATGTGTCAACTCAGGTCTTTTCGGACGGGGTGTATGTCTTGCTTTGGATCTGCGGAAGCGGGTTTATATTTACGGTTACAAGCGTCGAAGAAGAAAAACGAGGAATCTGCTATGGCATGGGGTTGGAAGACTAGCCGTTATGAGAGTCGTTATCCGGAGTACGTAAGCGCGGCGGAAAAGAAGAACCGGGCCGAAAAACAGGCGCAGAAACTTTCAAAGGAAGGCGAAAAGCTGGAGCCTCTAAATCTTCAGGGCACAAGAATTGCCGCGACATTCTGGGGTAAATCTTGGTGCGGAAACCTCGAAAAATACAGCGACTACTCAAACCGCCTGCCAAGGGGGCGTTCCTATGTCAGAAGTGGCGCGGTCATAGACCTGAAAATTGAAAAGTGCAAAATAAAAGCCCTAGTGAGCGGCACGAGAGTTTACAAGGTGGAAATTGGAATCAAAGCTCTGCCAAAAAATAAATGGGACACCATCAAGTCAGCATGCTCCGGACAGATCGCCACGCTTATTGATCTGCTCAGAGGAAAATTTTCACAAGCAATAATGGAAAAATTATGCGTTAAAGGGGAGGGACTCTTCCCCGAGCCGTCAGAAATTGATCTGGATTGCACTTGTCCTGACTGGGCGGACATGTGCAAACATGTCGCCGCCGTCCTTTATGGCGTTGGTGCCAAGCTTGATGAAAAGCCGGAGCTCCTCTTCCTTCTCCGCGACGTTGACAAGCTCGATCTCATCAGCCATGCAGCCTCAGGGGGCGATCTCGCGGTCAAAACAACAGCGAAGGATGCTGGAATAGCTGACAGCGAAATCGGCGATGTCTTTGGCATCGAACTTGAAGCTTCCCCAAAAAACTCTCACAAAAAAGAGAAAAAAACTGCAAAAACCGCGTCTGCCAAGAAGAAAAAAATAAAGAAACCAGTAAAAAAAGAGGCGAAGGGAAAAGGCAGGTCAGTTCGATCCGCTTCGAATCGGGCAAAAATCTCAAAACTGGCAAGAGGCTGATATTCAAGTTTCAGTCAGGCATCCGCGTTTGAACATCCTATCATTGCATCCCTTTTCTATGCAGGAATCGCATTCCAGCATACTTTCTCCTCAAAAGATGGCACGGAATGAAAAATGCGGTGGCATGGAGCAGTGTTCAAGCTCCCTGTCAGTGTCCGAATCGAATATATCCCTGCCGGATATGCCGTCCGGGGTTCTATGCGGTCAGAGGCAGACCTTGAATAAAAATTTAACCGGCTACGCCGGGACGTTCCAAGACTCGCTATCGTTG
>DYRX01000394.1 GCA_020718525.1 Victivallis vadensis | reverse complement strand
GCGGATTCATTTTGAGATAAGCGGGAACGCATGCAAGCCGCATTTGTTCCGGGGCGCTTTTGTCCTGTCCGCCGGGAAGGGCGGATTCGGGCGGCGGCTCGCGCACCTGCGGACTCTTTCGGGAAAAGAATGAAAACTTTGGAACAGGGAAACCTTTTCATACCGACAGGCGCAATACGGGGAAGAAACTGGAAGGAATTTCAGTTTTTCCGGCAGGAAGGCAAAAATGCGGCACAGGCATTGTTCACTGCTTTTTACAAAATGACCTGGCGGTTCTGGAAAACCGAATCTGGAAGACACCAATCGTGTGGGAGCAGGAGGCCGGGCTCATTTTCCGGGCGCGGGATTTTGTCTCGCCTCTTTCCATTTGTCGGGGAGAAGTTCGTCAAGACGTTTCGCGGAGTGTCCCATGATTCTGCGGAGCACGTCTTCGAGGTATTCGGTCGGATTGATGCCGAGCGCCCGGCATGTCTGGACGAGAGAAAGCAGCGTGGCCATCGCCCTGCCGCCGTCGCCGCTTCCGACGAACAGCCAATTCTTTTTCCCTATAACGAACGGACGCAGGGCGCGCTCCGCCGGATTGTTGTCGAGCCTGGCGTCCGGATTCCTGAGATAGTTCTTGAGGAACGGCGCGGCGGTCATGTAGTATTCGAGCGCGTTGCGGAAGTCGGACTTGGGAAGCAGGCCGCCCTTCAGAAGGCGTTCCCTGACCATGGCGGTCATTTCGTCGATGATGGGCTCCTCCTTCTCAACGCGGATGCGGACTCTCTCTTCCGGCGTCCTGCTCCAGGCGATCCGCTCGAAACGGAAAAGATTGTTTATTTTACGCAGGATTTTTGTCCTGAATTCCGGATCGCCGGCCTCGGCATCGACGAACTTCCTGCGGATATGCGTCATGCAGGGATCCCAAAAGACGCCTTCGTTTTTGGATATCTCGATGTATGCGCCGTACTGGTCGGAATGCATGTGTCCCTTGAAATTCTTGAGAACTTTCATCGGGTTCGCGTATTTTCTGTCGAGACAGAAATCGTACACTTTGTATGGCGGATCGGCTCCTCCGCCTCCGACGTATACCCACATGGTCGCGTTGCGGCATCTGCCCAGCCCCTTGACAATCATCTTGACCGGAGTCTCGTCCACGAATATCGAACCGGAGGCCAGAATCTTTTCAAGCATCAGATCGCGCAGAGACGAAAGCATCTTGCCGGCGCAGATAAGCCAGTTGGACATCGTCTGACGGCTGATTCTGACATTCTGGCGCGCGAACTGTTCCTGCATGCGGTAGAGAGGAAGATGGTCGGCGCATTTGCCAACTATGACATGGGCGATCACGCTGACGTCGGCAGGCGATTTCTCTATCGGATGGTCGGGCATGTAGGCGGTCTTCACCCCATCTTCCGGACAGGACTTCTTCGCCCAGACGGGACGCACATGCTCGATGATGTAGAACTGCGCTTCCTTCATCGCGAGTTTGCGGCTCACCTCGTCCCGTATGTGGACGAGTTCCTCGCCGCTTTCCGGATCCTTCTTCTCCTCCTCCGGAATGTCTATGACGTTCCGCACGACGGGAAGGTCTTCCGGATATTCTATGAATGTCTTGCCCTCTCCTTTTTTCACGCGTTTCACCCTGGCGTGCTCCGCGACGGTCTCGGTTTTCTGTTCCGGAGCCGTCTCGGCGGGCATTTCGAGTCCTTCGAGAAGAGGCTGTGTCTGGTCGAGGTCTTTAACAATTTTATCGGACTTCTGTCCGAACATCTGTTTCTTGAACCACGCAATCTGTTCTTTAAGCCAGGCGTTTTCCTCGCTCATATTCTTGACAATCAGCTTGTAATTGTTGAGCTCGCACGTCAAAGACTGATTGAGCCCTGAAAGAGATTTTATCATCTCATTTTCAAGCTGTCCGATTGTCTCTATCATTCAAGCCACCAGATTGTTATATACACATCACTATAATGCATATACATCATTAAAATAATATGCATATAATTGATGTCAAATTAAAAAATGAAAAAATTAGTATTTTTTTTATATTTTTTTTCATGACCTGTCGTTCAGGTCGAAACGGCGGCCCATGCGTCCGGGAACCACCCCTTCGATCAGCATCGCCAACTTCCTCCTGTCCAATATGATATGATCGTCGAAGCATCTCGGAAATGTGCCGCGTTCGAGACGCTTGTACCAGAGCGAGAGGCCGTCCCCGTCCCATCGCAGTATCTTTATGTGAGTGCGCCGGCGGTTTATGAAGACGAACAACGGCCCCTTCAACAGTTCGCCCGGAAAGCAGGACTCGACGATTGCGCCGAGTCCCTCGAAGCTCTTGCGCATGTCCACCGCCCCGTTGTGGAGATATATTTTGCCGCATCCGGCGTCGGGATGCATCTTCAGACTCTAATGTCGGAGACGGAATTGCCGAGCGCGGCCACGACACCGGCAAGAAGAACAGGATCGAAGCCGCGGACGACATGTATCCTGGCTCCGGCGATTTCAATCACGATCGCTGAGCTTGCGCCACCGATCTCGACGAAGGCCGGCGCGGAATTATTGTCGCCGCCATTGGACAGTCTTTTTTTCCAGTAGATGAAGCGCGAATAGGGAATTCCCTTGGAGCGGCACCACTTGGCTCCGCTGATGCCTACCGACTCGATTTCGGCGAAATTGCTCCGCCATTCATTCTCAGTCCATCTCGTTCTTTTGCTCTGCGTCTCCTGAATCGTCTCTTCCATTGTCTGATCTCCTTATATCGTTTTTGGGAATATCAGACAATCTGACACGGCATGTAATTCTATTCAAACGGAATCCTATATGAGTTCATTTGACGCTTACGCCGGCGGTTTATGAAGACGAACAACGGCCCCTTCAACAGTTCGCCCGGAAAGC
>DYRX01000393.1 GCA_020718525.1 Victivallis vadensis | reverse complement strand
GCCGTTGGCTATGAAGTATTTTTTGCCCTGATCCGGAACGGTGATTTTTCCTGTCATGATTCTGATGTTTCCGCCAGTTTCTCCGTCGTGCCCGTCCTTGGCGTCTATTGCAGGAGAGGTAGATGTCGCCGGAACATAATTGCTTGCTTGCCGGCTGAAGACGATTGGCGTGGTGTCGACAGCCACATCGCCCTCGAAGACGATTTCATTTGCAAAAAGGTTGAGTCTCGTTTTCGGAAAATATGCCTTGCTTCTGACGATGATCCTCTCAGCCGCGATTGTGAATTCCTTCATATCTGCATTGATATCGTTGCCAGATCCGTCTTTGTAAGAACAGAATCTTTCGTATAAGCCGTTCTCATGCCCCTTCTGTATGACAACTGTCATGCCGGAAACAGTGGCGGTCCGCGTCTTGCGGTTCATCGTGTTGAAATATTCATCGAGATCGGACTTGGTCTCGGTGATGAGGATGTAATCTTTAGATTCGGTTTCGGGCACCGGGAAAGACGAATTTACATAGTTGAGGCATTTTGCGTCTTCTGGGATTTTTATCCCGGGCATGATCAGGAATTCCTGGCTTTCTGAAAGTGCATCTTTGACAGCAACTACATTTACTGTAAAAGAGGAATTATCGCCTGGCGCAGGCGTGTATTGGAATAGTCCGCCAGCACTTATTGAACATGATGCGGGAGCACCTTCCATCGAGAAATTAGGAGAAATTAGAGAGGATGATTTTATCTGCAGTTCGAGAGGTTTCATACTCGCCGGGTCGTAGGTGTGAATCTGATCCGGGATCGAGCCGATATATACGGCAGGAATAGATTCCTCTGCGAATAGGGACAATGCTGAAAAAATGAAAAATATGAAGGCAATCGAAATCAAGGAGAATTTGAGTTTTTTCTGATGAAACAGGGCAGTGTTCATGGCTTGTTCCCCTTATTTCATGAGCTTGATGTTGATGCTTGAAATGCCGCCGTCCCCGTCGGATAACATTTTAGATGTCTCCCAAGTTGAACTCTTGTTTACAACTCCGACCGGAAGTATCGAGAAATATCCGCCGTCATCAGATCCGGAAAACTCTTTAAGCATCTTTGAGAGTCCGAGGTTATAGACTCTGACTGTAAGTGTTGCAGCACCATTCTCGTCCGGACCGCTACTCATGCTAACTACTACTTCGTTCCCCATGATAGATGCGTCCACTTGGCTGTCAAACTGGAGAGAACTGATTTTTTCGACACCTTTTTTGCCAAGCTTGTAGGCCGTGAGGAAATACTTCCCGTCCAAGCTTGTCATGAAATACACCATATTTTTCCCGTAGTCGAGCAGATATGGCGTCGAGACATCATTCTCAAGATAAACAGTTCCATCTGAGATTTTCTTTGAATTCTTGTCGAAGACAGTGAGAGTTGTCTCTCCAAGATAGGAGCCATCTTCGTCGGAGAGCATATAGTCAACAATGACAAGTGTCTTCTCGTCGCAGTCGAAGTCGGCAATCTTTGTCGTCGATGTGTCCAGGTTCCATTCTGCAATGAGTTTTGGATTTTTTGCGTTTTTTTCATCAGTTTTAGCCTCCTGGCTGTTTCCAATCAACTGCATGGCCGCCGTGATCGCTCCCGCAAAAAAAACGATTCCAAACAATTTTCCCATTTTCATTGTTTCCCCTTTATGATTGATTTAAGTATTCCCTATAGCCAATTGCAAAAGTCAAAACCGAAGCCGATGAAGGAAATTATGAAATTCAGACGAGTCGCAAAACCGCAGACATACCCTCTGCGGTATGTCGAGGATTTTGGGGCAAAGTATGATTTCATAAGAGCTTCATCCCTAAAGGGTTGCGGTTCCATTTGGTGCATGCTTCATCTTTCCGTCAGGGGCAAGACCGCATGGGTATTGCCCCTGCCAAAAATATTTGCGAGCCCTCCAATGGCTTCCGCAACGGCTCGGTTTATGACTTTTGCAACTGGCTCTAATAACTACCGGCAAATGTAAAACATATTTCCGACCTGCTTGTGCACGTCACATAGGCGAGAACTCAAGGCATGTCGTCCGCAGAATGCTTCAGATAAATTCTTTTTTCGCCTTTCTTGTCATAAGATCAATGACAGCCTTGCGGGGAGCCTTGTTCTCATAGAGGATTTTGTGGACTTCGTTGATGACAGGCGTCTCTATCTTGTTTTTCTTCGCGAGCCTGTAGGCACTTTCGGTTGTCTTGACCCCTTCCGCCACGACAAGTCCCATTTCCTCTACGATGTCGTCGATCTTCCTGCCTTTGCCTAGTTCCTCCCCGACATGCCTGTTCCTGCTGTGTCCGCTGTAGCATGTCACGATCAGATCTCCAATCCCGCTCAAGCCAGAAAATGTTAGCGCATTTCCTCCGAGTTTCATTCCGAGTCTCGAAATCTCGAAAGCTCCCCTGGTGATGAGCGCGGCCTTTGTGTTGTCTCCGAGCTTCATTCCGTCGATTATGCCAGCGGCTATTGCAAAAATATTTTTAAGTGCGCCGCCAAGTTCCACCCCGACGAGATCGTCCGAGGTGTATATCCTGAAATATTCGCTCATGAAAACCCTCTGTATCTTCAGTGCATCGCCGTGATTATTGGATGCCACCACGACTGCGGTCGGGATTCCTATGGATACCTCTTCGGCGTGGCTTGGCCCTGAAAGTGCCGTGTACCTGAAAGCCCCAAGCATTTCCGAGCAAAGTTCGCTCATCCTTTTAAGTGAACCTATCTCGATTCCTTTTGCGAGATTAACGAGTATCTGATTCGGCTTGTAGAAAGGCCTGAGTTTCTCCAATGTGCCGCGCATGTACTGCGAAGGAGACGCAAGGACAATCATCTCAACTCCAGACACGGCTTCGCCGATGTCCTCATGAAGACTT
>DYRX01000083.1 GCA_020718525.1 Victivallis vadensis | reverse complement strand
CGGATTTTTCAACCTTGCCAATCCTGTCTTTCAACTTGTTGAGCATATCAATGATGAAAGTAAGCTCTGAATCTTTAATCTTTATTTCACTTTGCGACCCGATTTTGGATGAATATCTGTTGCTGTGATATGTCGAGGATTTTGGAGCAAAGTATGATTTCATAAGAACTTCATCCCTGAAGGGTTGCGGTCTCATTGGGTGCATGCTTCATATTTCCGCCATGGGTATTGCCCCTGCCAAAAATATTTGCGAGCCCTCCAATGACTCACGCAATGGCTCGGTTTATGACTTATGCAACTGGCTCAAATGTACATGACATTGCATCTTTTCCCAGTTTTACCGCGATATCTCCATTAAATTGCAGTGACAAGTTTATTTTTGGAAAATATCATTGAAACGGTCTGACCAGTAGGAAATTATGATGTCTGCGCCAGCTCTCTTGATCGAAATCAGTGATTCGCGAGCCATGTCTAGCAGATTTCCCCAGCCCCTCTCCGCCGCCGCATGGATCATCGAGTATTCCCCGCTCACATTGAATGCGGCAAGCGGAAGCCTGGTCGCCTCCTTCGTCTTTGCGATCACGTCCAGGTACGGGAGGGCAGGCTTGACCATCAGAATGTCTGCGCCCTCGGATTCGTCAAGGATTGATTCCATTACCGCCTGATCCAATGCGCCGCATGCTAGCTGGTGGGAAGACCTGTCGGCTCCATGTGGCGCTGAAGAGGCGGCGTCTCTGAAGGGGCCGTAGAACGACGATGCGAATTTCGCAGAATAGCTCATTATGAGCGTGTCTGAGAACCCGTTGCTGTCCAGAGACTTGCGAATTTCGCAAACCTGTCCGTCCATCATCGCGCTCGGAGCCACGCCATGCGCGCCGGCTTCAGCATATGCGAGTCCGGTCTTTGACAGGATCTCCAGGCTTCTGGCGTTGTCCGGACTGCCGTCCGCCCCGGCGATTCCGCACTGCCCGTTCCTAGTATATCCGCATAGGCAGAGATCTGCGAAAATCGCAATGGAGGGAATTTCTTTTCGGATCAGGGAAATCGCCTTTAGCACTGGATTCCCAGAGCCGAGGGCAAGATTTCCGTCGTCAGACTTCCCTGAATCTTCCGGAACTCCGAAGAGCATGATTCCGCCAATGCCAATCTTTGCGATTTTTTCGAGTTGGGGAAGCACTGTGTCAGTTGTCCATCGGAATTGTCCCGGCATGGAATTGATGGGGATTTTTTTATTTTTCCCCGGAATGATGAAGACCGGCCAGATCATGTTTGCTGGAGATGGGGGCGGCGCCGCAAGAATTCCTCTTATTTCCGGCGATTTTCTCAGTCTGCGCATTCTGCGG
This sequence comes from Victivallis vadensis, assembly GCA_020718525.1. Taxonomy (GTDB): domain Bacteria; phylum Verrucomicrobiota; class Lentisphaeria; order Victivallales; family GWF2-50-93; genus DYRX01. The sequence continues at coordinate 12,151 of DYRX01000083.1, read as the reverse complement.
ATTGGATAGCCTTGCATCTCTTTTGCTCCTAGTTTTTTCTTCATTTGTGCCGTTCTATATTTGCTCGGCGAAAGTACTTCCGCTCGAGCAAATCTAATATTCCCATAACTGTGAATGTCGTGCGAATGGTGTGATATAATCACCCTACATTACATATTTTTCCAGTAGATGTCCCGAGAATTTTCCACGCTGTAAAATAAAGACACAATATTGACGGAACCTCAAGCACACGAAGACTATGGTGCTAGAAAAGGGAGAAATTTTCCCTTCAGAAAATTGCGGGGCAATTTTCGTTGGATAATCTGGAGCGGAAGCCTGCGGAAAGACTCACGCCCAGATTATCTAGCATGATTGCAGCAAGGACCGAGACTGCGGCTCTTGCCGATTCCACCTCCATAGGGCAGGGCGCATGGATTCCATGCTCCGCCAATTTTGCCGACGTCTTTTTTCCAAGCGCCGCCGCAGGTTTTCCTATTAGGATTTCCGCCCCATAATGCCTTATGAAATCTTCGGCGGCAGAAGGACTTCCGAAGACGGCGGCATCGAACGGGGGCAGATCAATGTTGCTGTCTGCAAAGCTCTCGTATATGACAAGTTCTGATGTGTGCGCGAAGCCGGTATTTATCAGTCCATTTTTCAGGTGCGATTTTGCCTTTTCAGAGGACAGGACGACAATTCTAGACTGTCTTGGAATCATCTCAATAGCTGTTTCGATCATGGCTTCCCGGCAGAACGAAGAATTTGGCTGTGCGTCCGGAAATATGCCAAATTCTGCGAACTTCGCAGATGTGCCTGAGCCGCAAGCCAAAATCTTTGGCAGTTTTCTGATATCCAAACCGCGCTCTTTCATTTCAGAGACAAGAATTTCAACCGATGTAGGGGAGCTTGCCGTGATCCAGTCTGCGGAGAAGATATTTCCTAGCTTTTCAGCGATGTCGGCTGTCGCGCGAAAGCTTGCAGTTGGAAATCTTAGCGGGATTCCGCAGTGGTCGTTGACCGCCGAGACTGCCTCGTCCATGATCGTCCGGCTGAAAAGAAGGAGGACCTTTTTTCCCTGGAGAGCCCCGTTTCCCTTGTAGATGTATTTGGGATGAGCCGCATCTCCGACAATGACTATCCCCGGAAGACCTTTGTCTCGCTCGGAGAGCAGGGCAGGGGAGTTTAGATTGCGAAGTTCGCAGGAGATAATTTTTTGAGATGCTCTTCCCGCGTCAAGGACTATTGAGACCGGCTTTTCCGGAGGGATTCCATCGTTCAGGCAGTTCTTCATGATTTCTGGGAGCTGATTGACTCCCATGAAAAAAGCTCTGGTCTCGCAGGCAGAAAGCGCCTTGTCCGCATTCAAGCTGGCATTTTCAGAACTAGTCCGCAAGGTTTTTACATGGAAGCCTCTGGATCTACCTCTGCGGGTAAGGAGAAGTCCAGTTCCAGTGCTTGCGGCGCTGAGGCTGGATACCCCTGGAATGACCCTGTAGGGGATTGATAGCAAATCCAGGCTTTCTGTCTCCTCTGCGAGGCGTCCAAATATTCCGGGATCGCCTCCCTTCAGACGGAGGACAGATTTCCCCTGCCTTGCCAGATCCGCAACCAAGGCATTGATTTCGTCCTGTTCAAATTCATGCGCACCAAGCCTTTTTCCAACGCGGATTGCAATTGCGTTTTTTGGAATCAGCTCTTGGATCTCGTCAGGAATCAGTGCGTCATATAGGCATGCGTCACAGATCTTTATGGCTTTCAAGGCGGCCAGGGTGAGCGAGTCTGCTCCCGAGCATCCGGCTCCAGCAAAGACCACTGATTTGAGAAAAAGTTTGCGCAGGGCTGTGAAAAGCTCGTCTCCGGTTCTGAAGGAGATCCCCAGAGCTCCCTGTCCGTCCGGCGATGGCATTTGCTGCAATGGGATCAATTCTGAAATTCTTTCCTCGAGTCCGAGTCTTTTCAATGCCGCCGCCGCCATGATCAGCATGTCGTATTCGTTTCCGTCAAGCTTGGAAATGCGCATTTCGATGTCGCCCCGGATTGGCAGGATAAGCGCGCCTGGGAAGCGTTTTCTGCAGTAGTCTTCGCGTCTGGAACTGCTTATCCCTATCCTGAATTTTCCTGACAGAATCTGTGGGGCGTTCATGTCAAACCCTTTCCTGAGGACTATCGCGTCTTCGGGAGACTCCCTCCAAGGGAGCCAAAACCAGTCAATGCCGGCAGGGGAGGGGAGAGGCATGTCCTTTGCGCTGTGGATTGCGCAGTCGAGCTTTTCCCCGAGAATTGCTTCGTCAAGATCCCGTGTGAAGAAGTCCGGAGGGCTTTCACGAAGATCCAGCATGCGATCCCTGTCGCCAGGACTTGAGAAGGGGATGAGCTCGAAATTCAGGGCGGGGGCAGATAGTCGTATTTTTTCTATGGCAAACCGGGTCTGGAGGATTGAAAGCCTGCTGGCCCTAGTCCCAAGCCTCAATGTTTTTTTCGAAGCGAGCATAAAGTTCTTTCGATTTGATTAAAATTTTTCCAAGGAGATCTGGATAAACTTGATTTGGAGATTCGCTTTGCCTGTCTCCTGCCTTTAAATCATCGAGATTAATGAGCGAAATGTGTTTGGAAAGATCCGTGATTTCCGGATCTGCGGAAGGCGGAAAACATAGATCTGCTATTGCAAATGGTTTTCGGGGGATGTGGCCATGGAAATCATTCTTTGTCAGAAAATAGCCAGATTTATCATTGCGCATTGCAAGGATTAGAACATCGTGGGAGTGGATGAGATTTTTAAAATCTGACAGCGGATGAAAAGAGATGAGAGGCTCGTTGACGCCAGCTGGACGCTCAGAACTTGGAATTATGCTCGTCCTCGCCTTCAGAGAGATCAATTTTGTCGCGATGATCTTTCCCAGCTGCCCGTAGCCGACAAGGAGCACTCTTCTGCTTCCGAGCCTCCCATAAATTTTCTCGAGGCGGGCAATGCATGATGAAGCGATGCCCCGTCCGTTCTGAAATGACGGTCTGGCTTCCTTGCGTGCAAATTTCGAGGCGTTCAACGCTTTGTCAATGCAGTCTCTCAGCACTGATCCCGAATGGCCGATTTTCTGGGCTCTGTCAATTGCGTCCTTTATTTGGGATACAATCTCAGTTTCACCGGGCGACTGTGAATTCAATCCGGAAAGCGTATGGACGAGGTGGAGGAAGGCGTCGAAGCCCTTCAGAACATAGCGGGAGTCGCCAGACAGGGATTGCATGCCCATGCTTTCAATGAGGAAATTCTGCATTGCCTTGCCGGAATTAGACATCGCGACAAGCTCGATCCTGTTGCAGGTTTCTAGGATGAAGAACTCAGCGATTCCCGACGCTAGTGAAAGCCTTTCGGCTATATTTTCCATTTCATGTCTGCTGTGGTGCAGCTTTGATCTTTCTGCCAGGGAGAGGCGCCTGTGGTCGGTGCCAATGATCAGAAGTTCTAAGCTTTCAAGCGATTCCAGATGCGATTTTAAAAGCTCTTTCAGCATTCTTGAACGGCGGCAGGAGCGCCCTCCGCTCGAAATGGAAATGGTCAATCCCTTCCATTCGAAAGTGGCAGGCGCAATGAAATCGCCCATATGCCAGCCCTTGTCAACTATGTTGCACAGGACGCCTTTGGAACGGCAGGCGGCAAGCACAGACGAATTGACACGTCTCGAGCTTGTAGCGGCGTGGACTAGAATTTGATCGGAAATGTCAGAATCGTTGAAATTGCGTTCGTACCATACTAGTTTTCCATTGCAGGCAAGCTCCTTGACTTCTTCGCTGGCTTCTGGAGCGACGACGGAAAGAATAGCCCCCGCCTCAAGAAGGAGTTTGATTTTCCTGGAAGCAATCTTCCCCGCCCCTACAACGAGTGTCTTGCGACCACCGACAAGAAGGGCAACTGGTAAAATCCGCCTCCCACCAAGACAGTCCTTCAAATTATAGCCTAGTGATTTCATAAGAAATTAGAGAAAAGCTTGATATGCGTCCTTTCGCCGCCTGTGTTTCAGTGTTATATTTATGCATTGGAAGGCAAAATGGCAAGATAGGCATTAGAATAAAGTATGGAAAAGAACGGATCTTGTGCGGAAAGTTTTGGATATTTTGGAAACGGCGATGCAGAAGACGTGATGAGATGGGCCCTGGACAGATTCGATCCGAAAATTGCCCTGGCATGCAGTTTTCAGCATCCACTTCTTGTTCACATGGCTCTGCAGATACGCCCGGATGTTCGTGTCGTGGCCGTTGACACCGGGCGTCTTCCCGAGGAAACATACCAATGCGCTGAAGACATCGAGAGGCGTTTTAAAATCAGAATAGAATGGTTTTTTCCGGAGACTGCGAAGCTTGAGGAGCTACTGAAAAATACCGGTCAGTATGGGTTCAAAAAAAGCGTTGAGAATCGTAAGCAGTGCTGCTTTGTCCGGAAGATAGATCCGATGAACCGCGCCCTTGCCGGAATGGATGCCTGGATGACAGGACATCGCAGGGATCAGTCCTCGGCGAGAGAGGGCGTTGAAAAGATTTTCGAAGACCCCGCAAGACCGGGAGTCATTAAGATCTGTCCGATTGCGGACTGGTCAGAACAGAGAGTGAGGGATTATCTCAAGGCTCATCGCCTCCCTTACAACTCGCTTATGGAAAAAGGCTTCCGCTCAATAGGTTGCGAATGTTGCACAAGGGCGCTCAGAGACGGCGAGAATTCACGCGACGGGCGCTGGTGGTGGGAAAATCCAGACAATAAGGAGTGCGGACTTCATGTGCCCAACTGGCAGATTTGACGGGACAAGCTTTCAAGGCTCAAACTGCGCCTTGCCAGACTCGAAGGACGAATTCATCGCATCATACTCGGAAAGCGTCGCCAAACTGCTGAGATCCGAAATGAGCTCTGACGAATTCAAGCCTGCAAGGGTTATCAACGGAATCTACGAACAGCGTGATGACGGAAAATATATGATGCGTCTGAGAATCGTCGCGTCAAAAATCTCATGCGATCAACTGCGCCTGGTCTCTTGCGTAGCCAAGAGGCACAATGCGGAGCATATTCATCTGACCAGCAGGCAGACAATTCAAATTCACGGAATTCAAGTCGCGGACACGCCGGAGATGATGGGAATATTTGCTGATGCCGGCCTTGGCATGATGGGCGGCGGCGGTGATGGCGTCAGGAACATCGCAGTCTCTCCTTTTTCAGGGACATCCCCTTGTGAGCTTTTTGACACAGCTCCTTATGCTGTCGAAATGACTCGCGTTCTGCTGAATCAGAAGGAGAACTACAAACTGCCAAGAAAATTTAAAATAGCATTTGCCGGTTCAGACATGGATTTTGAGCCTGTTTCAATTGCTGACATCGGATTTCTCGCGGCAGTCGAGAATGGAGAGCCGGGCTTCAGAGTCTATGGGGGAGGAGGACTTGGCGCGAAGCCGAGAATGGCGGATCTCGTCCTTCCATGGATACCTTGCAAAGACTGCATAAGAGCCGCCGAAGCCATGCGCAGATTCTTCCATGCGAATGGCGACAGGAAAAACCGCTCTGCTGCAAGACTTCGCTTTGTCTTCGAACGGATTGGAAAGGATGCGGCGATATCGGCGTTTCGTGAAATTTACAGTGAATGCGTGGAGGAAGGCGTTCCGGAGTGCCGGATCGTTCCGCTCATCAATCCGAATCCGATCCGCCCTGATTCTCCATCGCATCTGCCGGATTTTTTCGAAGGACTAGCATTCTGGACACAACGCGACAATAATCTTGTTTCGGTAAGAATGGCAGTTCCGTTTGGAATTATCTCCCCAGATGACGCGGAAAAACTTGCAGACATCGCCGGGCAATTCTCTGAAAACGCCGATCTGCGAACTTCGCAGAAGCAAGATTTCATTCTGAAAAATGTGAGGATTGAACGTCTTTCTCAATTGAGCAGGAGCTTGGAGTCCCTTGAGATTGACAGATTAAGGCGCTCCCCGTCGGTTTCGATGACAGTTTGCACTGGCGCCTCGGTCTGCAGGCTTGGCGCCTGTGATTCCCGGTCAACAGCAATGGAATGCTCGAAGGCGCTCGAATCGGCCGGGATTCCTCGGGAGATTATCGAAGATGCCGATATTCGGATAAGTGGTTGTCCCAACAATTGCGCAAGGCATTCTCTTGCAGGTATTGGCTTCTCTGGAATAGTCAAAAATATTGATGGACATCGAGTTCCATTTTACAAGTGCTTTATCAATTTTGGAGCGTCGTATCCTAGAACGGAGCTAAATTCTGAAATTGGAGTCATTCCCGCAGACAGTCTTCCCGATTTTCTTTTAAGACTCCTTTCGACATTTGTCTCCGAGAGAATGCCCGAAGAACTTCTTTCTACATTTATTCAAAGACAGGGAAAACAAAGGATCTGCGACATGCTGTCGGAATTTTCCGCTACACAGCGCTGTGATTGACCTTGAAGAATTCAGGATGGCACCCATTAGATCTGTTTTGAGTGGATTGTGCTTCAGCGTCTTTTTCCCTCACAATATGCAAAAGAACGCTTGAAAATAAGCACGGTTGAGCTATTAGTCCCCAGATGCGGATTGTGAAAAAAGGCTTTTTTGGAGAATAGTCTTTCTCCATGCGGATTGATGTGCCGAAGCCTCATCTAGCACTGCGAGTGTTTTTCATTTTTCTGCAAATGCCGGATTGAAATCAAGGAGAGGTGGCTGAGTGGTCGAAGGCGGCGGTCTCGAAAACCGTTGAACAGCTTGCTGTTCCGCAGGTTCGAATCCTGTCCTCTCCGCCAATATTCATAACAGCTTATAAATCAGCCTGTTATGATGTTGTGAAAAGACAAAGTGTCCAAAACTTTCACCTTATTCGAAAAAATCAGGTGAAGTGGGACGAATGGCGCTGTTAAGGGTGATATGAATAGAAGCCAAGTCCAAGTTTCGCCTGACAAACCCAAACCTAAGAAGGGTGAAGTCATGGACACGAAACATCTGCTGAAGAAGGGCAACCGCTGGTACTTGAATTTCACCTTCCCTGAAAAATTCAGGGTGGACAAGCTTTCCGGAAGGAAAATCCGTATCTCTCTTGAAACGGCGGACTATAAACAGGCAAAGGCCTGGCGCGACGCATATGTCGCCAACCTAATCGCCGCGAACAACAAGATCCAATTCCTAGAGCGGCTCGCAAAACACATCATCGAGGCGGATGAGGAAATGGACGCTCTGCTGAAAACGCTTGTGCCACGGATGAAGATAAGAGGGCTGACCGGAAGCAGCAGGCAGGGGCTTTCCCTTTCCGCGCTCTCAGAGAAGTATCTCTCCCATCTTAGGACTAATAGCAATGTCAAGCATTCCACTTTATCAAGATACAAGTCATCCCTCAACTGCTTTGTCTTTGTCATCGGCGCAGACACCAGCGCGGCCGCTCTGGAGCACAAGGACATCCAGAACTTTGTAACGCTGGCATTGCAGCTGCCTGTCGGATTCAACTATCATGGAGCTTCCAGCCCATATGAGCTCATTGAAAAAAGCAAGGGGAAGAAGTTGCTCTCGATCTCCGGACTGAATTTCACCCTGGTCGTCGTCAAGGCCATGTTCGCATGGGCCGTGGAGAATGAGATACTCCAGAAAAATCCGGTAAAGACCCTTTCCGTCTATATCGGTGAAACCAGACAGAAGCATAAGCTCAAGCCTACTCACGAAGAGGTAGATTTGCTGTGTTCAATGCCATGTCCTTCTGCGATAGATCCGATAACCTGGAGATTTGTCCCTCTGTTCTCGCGATACAGTGGAATGCGCATAGGGGAAATCGCCCAGCTAACGGCTTCCAGCTTTATTGTCAAGCACGGGATAAGGTGTATTCAGGTCTCGGGAGAGCTCAAGACCGAGGGATCTGCCAGAATCGTTCCCATCGCAGCCAAGCTTGCCCCTCTCCTGGACGAACTGCTCAAGATCCGGGGAACTGGCAGATTGTTCGACTGCAAGGATTTCACCAATGACGAGTTCACGAAGTATGGTCACGGCTTTCTCAAGAAGTTCAATACCGCAGCCAAGAAAATAGGGGACTTCTCCTTCCACTGTTTCCGCGTCTATGCGAATTCCGAGATGCTCGACGGAGGGGCTGTCCAAACTGACTGCGAGCGCATCCTCGGCCACAAATCGGAGCGGGTCAATGCCGCATATGTCTCCGACGACGTCAAAAGGCTGCTTTCTGCTATAAATAAAATTTTTTAGCCCCCTCTTGACAAATACATCATAATGTTGTATAATGGGACAGTTACAGCTGGAGCCGCAAACTTTGACACGGGTCATTTTGCGGTGAGATAGACGCTCTTCTGTTTGACGGCGTGCTGGGCTCAGCCCCGACTGTAAATTGAAAAATAGAGATTGCTTGCATCAGGGCGGCAGTCGAGAATTTCCGGTGTTAGTTTGCCGGAATGTCTTGACTGCCGCTTTTTTTTTCGCGGCAGGTCTGGACCTCGGAGGTCAAAATGAGTGTCTATACTGCCCGGAAATCTGCCACATCAGGCTGGTTCCACAAACCCCTAATCTTAAACAACTTCAGAATCGGCCACCGCCATCTCCAGGAGATGGTCTCAAAAGGCTATATCCGCACGGTAAAGCTAGACTCGAGACAACAGGGACGACGTCTGTATTGTTCCGCCGACATCGAGTCCACCCTGATCGCCCTTTCCGAAGGCCGCGAACCCAAGCGTGTCGCCGGGCGTGGAGGTGAGAGATGAAAGACTTATATCAGTTCATCTACGAAGTCACCGCAATCGGAGCCGGTGAACACGCTGGCTTTGCAGTTGGCTCTCCACGGAATCTCCATGCTGTTCCGGTCAACAAAATGCGAGAATTCCTCGAGAACCCGGCGCTCATGGCCGGCAACTTCTTCTTCAGCTGCTCGGCATTGGACGGAAACGGTCATCTTGAGAGGAACTGCACTGCTACCGGGAGCATTATCGCCGATATCGACTGCGGGAAGACTGGTCACAAGAAAGTTTCGCCGTTCGAGACGAGAGAAGCTGACCTGGATGCTTTCGTCAGGAGGCACATGGTGGTAAAAGCGGGAGGCAAGAAATGATCGAACCCTATAAGAAAAACGCCCCCGCTCTGCTTGCCACAGAGGCGGAGGCTGACCAGAACTACGACACAGATATCATAGCATCTTCAGGACAATTTTCAAGCGCAGATTCGACTGAAACGGACGCTTGGTTGATCCCGGAACTCGAGGAAGGGCTATTGGTCACTACAGGAAATTCACCTGTGTCGGGGATGTCCCCTAGTGAGCCGGACGCCCACAAGCCCATCAGCAGACCCGGAATCGAGAGCAAAACCCTCCAGCGCTGCGGCATAAGGCATGTTTCGGCCAACGAATCCCATCTGCTTTGTGGCATCAGCGAGCCCGGTCTATGGATTCCATATTTCAGGTTAGAAGGAAGTTCGCTACTCGTCGAAGGCCTTCCCTATGGGCGGTTGCGGCGCGATGCCACTGACGGTGGCAGAAAATATCACCAGCGATCAGGTAGCGGCGCCCATGCATACGTTCCAGTCCAGCTGTTTGAAGCTGAGAAAGAAGTCGAAGACTTGTTCTTCACGGAAGGGGAGTTCAAGAGCCTTTGCCTAAACGAACACGGATTTACTGCTATTGGGCTCCCGGGTTTCTATGCCTACAACGACGAAGACCTCCTTCCAGAACTGCCCGAAGCTCTAGCAGCTCTGAAACCCAAGAGGATCTTTTTTCTCGGCGACAGCGACACCTGCCTCAACCACAGATTTTCGATCGCAGCCGCAAAGCTCGCCGCCCTGGTGACGCCAACTCCCGTCCTTTTACCGAGACTGCCCCTAGATGGGCCGAAAGGAATAGATGATGTGGCGGCTGCGACCCGGGAAGGATTTGCCGATTACGTTAAGGCATTGACGGAGCAAGCGGAGCCCGTCGGGAGTGCCAGTCCCGCCAGGATCGCGCTTCTCCTGCTGGAAAGGGAAAAGAGGAGTATTCTTGACGGGAAGACTGGGGAATTTCCAAAGGACAAAATCCAGAAGCGCCTTGTCCAGATGGCGGCAGCGTTTGAATCCCGATACCCCATCGAGACCGAGAAAATATCGGCGGTGGCCTGCGAGATTCTCAGTATCGGCAAGGCGGTCTTCAAACGCGCCGTCGCCGAAGAACTGCGGCAGGAAAGGGATCGGAGGGGAGACGTAGAAGCGCCAAAGGATGGCGGTCCGCCCATCTATTTCGATGGCGACAAATATTGGCGCCTTGAACATGATCGCCAGTACCATTCGATGTGCCGCCAGGACGCCATACTCGAACTCAAGAGTGGGGGGATCAGCGGGGCTCCGTCGTCTAGCGGCGGGACCTCTCCAGCAGAAGAAGCGCTCCTCCAGATTCAGAGGAACAACCGTGTCGTCTATGCAGGCCCTGTCTGTGGGCGACCGGTCGGTATTCACTGTGAAAACGCGACTAGAATTTTGGCGACAAGGGGACCCGAGATCATCGCGGGGATGGATGGTGGCGACGCCGGGCCGCTCATTGAATTCTTCTCGGGTCTGTTCGGTCGGTATGCCTCGGACCCGCTCTGGGCGACGCAATACACAGTTTTCTGCCTCTGGTTGCAGAGGGCGCGGGCCGCTCTCTCAAATTTTGAGCAGCATCTTCCGGGACAGATGCTATCGTTTATAGGACCGCCAGATACCGGGAAAAGTCTGGCCCAGACTCTTATAACAATCCTTCTGGGCGGGCGTAGCGCCGATCCATCTCTCTGGATTCAGAACAAGTCGCCGTTCAACGGTGACATGTGGGCCGCTGAACACCTTCTTCTAAGCGATGCAAATCTGGATGAAAAGATAGAATCCCGGAAGGCCCTGCGGGACAAGGTCAAGGAGATTGTTGCAAATCAGCTTTGCCCCTGTCACCGGAAGCACAAGGACGCGGTTCAGCTACGACCGATCTGGCGGCTCACATTGAGCGCCAACGATGATCCGGACAGCGCTTTCATACTGCCGCCTCTGGACAGCAGCAGCGCCGACAAGATCATATACTTGTACTGCCATTTGCCTCCAACACCCTTTCCAACCGATACGCCCGAAAAGGCGGTTGCCTTCTTCGATCGCCTCACAGGAGCCGCTTCCGCATTCCTCCATTATGTAGATTCGCTGGACTGCCCACAAGAGCTGTCTGGCGGGCGTTTCGGCATCAAGGAGTTCCACCATCCGGAAATTGTCACGCTCATAGATGCGCTTAACCCAGAAGGGGATCTCGAGGAGATACTGAACGACTGGATCTCCAAATGGCCTGCAGACGAGTCGAGTGTGACCGTCGGAGCCGCGGAACTATACGGGAAATTGAAGACGCATAGTGGAACTTTCGACAAAGTCTCGCGGAACCCTGGGCAACTGGGGCATCAGCTTCGGAGGCTGGCGAAGACCCGGGCGTGGAGTGGGCGTATATGCAAGCGCCCAGTACACGAAGGTGCGGCGAGATCAAAAGTAAACAAGTGGCTTATAACAAAGGAGTTATGACATGATAACACGGAGATATACGGAAGAGGAGATGGGCGTACATGGAGAAGCCGGATTGGCGCCGCATGTCCGTGCGGCAAAGACTTCACCATCAACGTGTTGCAAACATTCCGAGCGCCAGGGAAAGTCCAGGTGGGCGTACTTGGGCGTACATCCACAAACATATATATGCGCGAGAAAAATATTTATAACAAGGAAGTAGAGAATATATATGTGTTCTATAAGTAAAATGTCAGCTGCAAGTGCGCCCATGTACGCCCAGTTGCTGGAAAAGGCTGGATTGCTACCTGCCGGGCAGTCCGTAGATCCGGCGGCCACCGCCACAAAACCCGTCTCCAAACCCACCACCACTCCCGAAAGCCCCACCCGGCCCACCTCGAAATGGCTCGGATTGCCGCGAATTCTCCTCGACTTCGAGACATACGTGTCCAAAGACTACAATCTAGGGGCGAGCGGAATGTCCTATGAGCGCTACATAATGGACGGCAACTTCCATGCCCATTGCGTTGGAGTGCTTCATCCGGACGGCCACTGCGAGGTCAGATCCGACGTCGCCGCAGCCCTTTCCGAACTCCAAAGGAGCTATGGCAGAAATCTCGATAATGTTCTGACGGTGATGCACAATTCCGCCTTCGACGCGGCGGTGCTCGCCTGGCACCATGGCATTGTTCCC
>DYRX01000082.1 GCA_020718525.1 Victivallis vadensis | reverse complement strand
CGCACAGGCAGATAAATCCCAACAACAGCAATTTCCACGAGTCAGGAATTCTGTATTTATTTCATGTCTCTTATGACTTCGACCGCATAGCTCATGTACTTTCCGAATGTTGCAACGACTGATTCCTGATATAGTTTTTCAAGGAAAATAAATTCACAATTTGAATCTATTAAAATGAAAAACTATAGACGTTCATCCGATTTTCAACCTCGTGGGCGACGCTCTTGCGCAGTTCATAAGGAATGCGCATGTCTCCCAAAGACAATATAATATGCTACCGAACTTTTCCGTCATGGCTACGCTCGCCGCTGACCAACTGCAGGACTGTGGCGTATCTTGTTTTCTTCTCCCTGATGAACATCCTGCCATTCTCTTTTTATTAAGAATATCCGCAGTCCGTAAAAGATCAAAGATGATTCCAAGAAACAGGTGGCACAAGAGGATTCACTGCACCACGAGTTCGAAGCTATCAGTGTGGCTGTTGAATTCAGGTGCGTACATACACTGGATCTCGGCCACGCCTGTCTGGTATCTGCCCTTTAGCTGGATACGAGTCGAATACTCGAAGACATACGTACCTTTGGGCAGATAATCGATAAAGAAGTGACTGGTGCTGTCTTTCGTCCTCTCGTAGTATGCCAATCCGTCCTGGAATTTGTAGCGAGAGAGGACGTTCAGCGGCTCGGTTCCGCTACCCCGCTGATCCTTGAGGTGGACGTACTCCATATCTCGATCCACGCGGAGTTCGAGCCGAACTACCAGCTCGTCGCCTACAGTCACAGGCTCCGAAACGGCCTTCAAGACCTGCCCCTTTTTGCTTGTGTCTTTGATGAACAGCCTCTTCTTCAATTTCAGCGGCGTACCCTCGTGCGGCGTGACTTTGGTCATATCCTCGAGGTATTGCCAATGAACTGCTCCCCAGGAGACACCGTCGTCCGTCTTCCTAACGGTGATCCTTCCCATCTCCGGCTTAATATCATCACTGCCAAATTTCTGCTCGTAGTACCCTGTCCCGGTCTCGACCTTTCCAGGCTTGAGCGGCACAGCACCTAGCGACACCTCGACCAATGCATCCGAAGACAAAAGGTTCGTTCCACGCAACAAGAGGGCGTAGATGGCATCGGCGGTCGCCTTTGTGGTATTCCAACTCTGCGTCTGCTTTTGTTTGAGCAACCAAACTTTGCATTCCTCGACGGACTTGATGTCGGCCATCACCTCGGAGAAGGCCTCGATCATCACGACCTGGGTTTCGATCGGCGCATTGAACCAGCACCAATAGAGTTCCGTATCGCGCCAGAACATGCCCATCTCCTCGTTCTTGACCGAACGCTCCTCAATTGATCTCATGATGGCGGTGGCAGTATTATTGTCGCCGAACCTTTTAAGGGCGATGGCTAGGTGCGCCTGGGACTGGCGGCTCAGCCCAAGCCACTGCGTTCTGGCCTGACCGAGGAAATAGTTGACGGCCTCGCGTGCTTCGTCTTCAATCGGATTGTCCTCAAGAAAGAAACTGCGCCCATATAGGTAGAGTGCGATGGTTGAACTAAATTCTTCGTCCTTCTTTTCTTCGTGTTTGAGTATCCGCCGGTAGATCGTGTCGATCCAGGTGTCAAGGCGGTCAAGGGAGTTGACGGCACAGGCGGTATCAATGCTTACGCCTAATTGGCGCAGACGTCCGAACCCGGTGGTGATGTAGAGGGTGATGTATTCGTTTGGCAAGCCGCCGGGGAACCATGGCCAGGCCCCATCGTCGTCTTGCATCTCGATGAGCTTGGACAGGAGTCGGCAGATCTCGTCGTCGAGCCGTTTGTCGTCGAAAAGAATTCCAATGTTCTTCATGGCCTGGCTTTCACCGACCGACTGATGCAGCCAGGGGGTCTCCTCGATCATAAGCGACTTCAGATCCTGATTTTTTTCCAAGGGGCTTTCCAAGGATGTGGTATTTTTCCAAAGGTCGAAGACGCGGCGTATTTTGGGATCGGATTTGGCGATGTGGCTAGCCAGGAGGTTGGCGTAGAGCCGGCTGAAGGTCTGCTCGGAACACTCGTGCTGGTATTCCATCAGGTATGGCAGTGCCATCACGGCGTACCAGATCGGTTGGGAGGTCATCTGTATGGTCAGGCTCTGGTTGCGCAAAGTATTGGATTTTCCGGATTCGAGCAGTTTCTTGAACTCGAAGTCCCTGGTCTGCCAACTGCGGATGGGCAGTGGTAGCGACTCAGTCAGAAGAATACGTTTGCTTAGAACCGGGATTACACCCTCTTCGCCATCAGAAAGCTTGTCAGTGGCACCAATTGCCTTGTAGGTCAAGAAGCCCATGCCGTCGGGAACATTCAATTGCCATGAGAAGCTCTTGGAGCCTTTTGCCGGAATCTCGAAACGTTGCTCCGGCTTGCCGTTGCCAAGCTCGGTATCTACAGGTTTCATGCTCATTGCATCGGAGAGGTTCAGCCTGACATTGCCGGACTGCGCCGTTTCACCTTGGTTGCTGACCTTGACCGTGAATTCTATAATGTCGCCTTCCCGGATGAAACGCGGCGGGTTCGGCTCGACCATCAGCTCCTTGGAGGTGATCGCATTGTCCATGAGAAAACCGGATCGGAGGTTTTGGTCGTGCGCGAAGCCCATGAACTTCCACTCGGTCAGAGCCTCCGGCATCGTAAACTCGATCCTGACTACGCCGTCCTGTCCGGAAGTCAAGTGCGGTAGGAAAAAGGCCGTTTCGTTCAAATTCCTGCGAGCTACTACCTTGTCCAAATTCAGGGTAGTTGAGGATACCTTTCCAGACATTGGCGAAAATCCCGCAGTATCCTCCCGAATCTCAAAATTCTCATTGTCCACCGTCAGACTTTCACAGCAACAAAGGAAGCGCGTGTGTAAATGGCAGAACAAATCTACCCAAAATGATCTGTATCTGAATGCGGTGTCTTTCTTTTTGACGTTCCATCCTTCAGTCGTCTGCCTGAAGAACTGCGCTTGATTCTCGAAGCTGGAGCGGCAAAGAATGCACTCGCATCGGAATAGATTGAAGTTACTGATCCATTGATGCGGGCGAAAGGCATCAAGCGAGGCATCATAGAGTGTGGCTACCATCTCTGCGACTGCCATCCGCGCGTCCGCTCCGCTGATTACGGCCGTCCAAGTCTCCTTCTGTCCAGGTTCCAGTTTGGATCTGAAATGCTCCCACACGATGGAAAGCTCTTTATTCTTCCAAGGGACATCAATGACGCGGGTCTCCAAATAGGCGCGGTTCTCGCGGACATAGCTGACTCTCAATGTGAACCCGCCGCGCATCTCCTCGCCAATCTTTTGCTCGATCACCTGCTGAGTGCGTTCTGCGTCAGTCCAATACCGCTTCAGCATTTTGCCAGCACACTCGATTTCGACAAATGCCTGACCTTTTACGTAGCCGGTGCCCCATAGTGCCATGAACGTCTCACCAGGTTCCACGGATAGATTGGATACGCTGAGCAGGTTCGGGATTTTCACATTGAGCCGTTTGGCATCAGGATCGAGCACGTGCAACGTGGCACAGGCGGTGACCTTCTTGTCGAAGCGATCCCTGGTCTCGAGCATGGCCCGGTAAATGCCTGCCTTGAGGTGGACCGAAAGTCCGCACTCCCCCTTGCCGTCCGTCTGAAACGCAAGCTCATGTAGCAGACCGCCAAGATCCCAGCTTTCAGGAAGGCTGGAACGATTGAACTGCGCCCGTTGGACTTTTTTGGGTTCTTCAAGCTCATGAATTCTTACCACGCCCACGGCGGCAATGCCGTCGCCATCAAGTGTTTTCGTCTCCACCTTCAGCGCCACCGGTTTTTCAATAGTCAGCCATTCCTGGACGGAAAGCGTCGCCTGCATGGCCGTGTAGCTCAAATGCAACGTCCTCTCCCCGGATCGGGTTTCTCCGCTTGAGTCCGTCACATCGGTATGAACAATGAAATCAAAAACAGGCTCGTTGCTCTCGCTGACGGACAAGTCCGGTTTGGCGGTGAATTTGACCGAGAAGGAACCATCATCTCCCGTGGTCGCAATTCCATGGGCTATCGCCTGACCTTTGTCGTTGGAATCCGAACAAATCCACCAGCACCAGCGAGGAATGCGAGCTTTCCGCTCGACACGCCATTTGACCTTGGCTCCACCGATCGCAGAACCGGTATAGGCGATGGCCTTGCCGGATACCACAACTCCCGTTCCAAGCTTCGGCGTATCTTCCGGCGGAAAAATCTCAACCTTGAATTTGGGACGTTTGTACTCCTCGACATTAAACGACATGCGGCCTGCTGGCCCGTCTTTTGTTGTTAATGTCATTTTCCCGGCGAGATGGCCTCGCGGCGCCGTGAAAGTTCCGCTGAAAGAGCCGTAGTCGTTCGTTGTCACATGACACCTTGCGATCTCTTCGTCGTTCGCACCTTTCAAAATCACATCAAGACTTGATCCGGGCAGTGTCTTGTATGAACTTGAATCTTCATCTGAAATCACGCAAATTCCCTTGAAGTGTATTGTTTGTCCGGGGCGGTACAGGGAACGGTCTGTGAAAAATATGGTTCGGAGTGCGGTGTCCTTCCAGCCGGAATAACGGCTATCGCGTCCGGCATCCGATACAATTTCCTGATCTTTGTGCCAGACGTGTACCAGGCAATTATCTCTTTCCTCCGGTTGAAACACAAAGAAACCGTCTTCGTTCGATTCAGTCTTCTGCAGATTGTCGCAATAGTGTTTTTTGCCGTAGGGGAAATACCATGGTGTGACCTCCGCGCCTTGAACTGGCTCGCCGGATTTGGCATCCAGAACAAATCCCTCGATGAAAGATTTCTTTTGACGGACAATAATTGCCAGACTGCTTACGGCCATGATGGCATAGGATATCTGATTGTTATCCGTTTCGAATCCCGGATCATAGCTGGAGACAATTAAGTAAAAACCCGGTTTCAGTCCGGTCGGAGCGGCGAGTTCCTCCGTGCGCTCCTTGTAATCCGGCGTACTCGGAAGTTCCTCCATCCATTCCAGCTCCGGACTTTCCGATAATATCTCTCCCAATTGCTGTTGGTTGATATATCCCCTACTGTTGATCTTCTGTCCCAGGGAAGCACTCCATTCGTAGCGGACTGCCCGGAAGTAGACCCGCGCCACGTTCCGGTATTCGATTTGTATCGGCGGTAGTGGATCATTCCAAACTCGCTCGGCGGTGATCTCGACGGATTTTGCCTCTATTTCCTGAATAATGTTGAAACACATGTTTCCGCCAACACTATTTGGGAATAACTTTGCTCCCTGTTCGGCCAACTTATGCGCCTCAACCAATTCGCCTTCCGCCACAAGGACTTTTGCCCAGGCGGCCTGCGCCCGCGCCGAAATTTTGTCCTTGCTGTTGGCATCCACGAAACGCTTTAGCGCCACCTTGTACGGAGCGTTCCTGTCATCGGCTGGCATTTTGTTGTATCCGAAGCGAAGCCGAGCCAGATCGGCGTCCAGAAAAGCAGCCTTGTCATCATCGTCCTTGTGGAAAAGCAAGAGTTTCTGAAAGAGTTTTACAGCCTTCAGAGTGAGAGAGCCCTCGTCGCCTTGCAGCATCCATTTCATGAACTTGTCGGCTGGAGCCATCGCCGGGCAATCCACAGAAAGATCGAATCCGTCCTCGCCAGCCAATAATGGTTTCGGGGCATCCAATTCGAAATCATCCTCATCCCTGACCGCACCTTGTTCTCCGGCGCAGTAGAAGTCCAAGGCGTTGAACGCAATGAAGTCATACATCGTGGGCCGCAATTCGTCAGGAGCTTCACCAGATTGCAAAAGGGCGTTGTAGTCGGAGACCTTGACAGACTTCAACACCTTGTCGTAGAAGAGGGCGCTGTCAAACTGTTTTCCAATTTCGGACAGGATGCGTGGCAAGTCCCAGGTCGTGAAATCTTCACCCGGTGACGATTCAGTTTGTGTGCGTTCCAGGAAATTCTCGCGGTTGTTCTCGAAATAAACCCAGTACCAATTGGCAAGAAGCGCAGTCATTACGGCCTTCATCTCTTCCGTAGGCGCCTTTTCGATCTCGGCCTTCAAACGGAGGATCTTCTCCTTACCTCCTTCTTCGTCATCTTCCTCAAACGCGATTTTCATGGCAATGGCCTTGACCGCCTCGGCGTAAGCCTTCTCGTCCATGGCTGAGGCGATGATCGGCTCCAGAAGTTTGACCGCCGTCTTCGGCAATCCGTTTTTTTCCGCCTCTACGACTTTCTCCCATTCCTTGCGACGCGGAGTTTCAAAGGGAAATATGTTCTTTTGCATCATGATCTTCTCCTACGGTTTTTCATGGAGGACAGAATTGAGTCTGACACAATCTTCCGTAACATAGGCTTGCGGTTCGCTGATAAAGGGAGGGATACCCGGGCCGACAATCGCCTTGCCCGCCTCTTCGTCCGCGTGCAGTTTCAGGTTGAGCGCCAGAAGAAAACTTAAAATGTCTTCTTGCTTGGACATGCCGTAGGCTTTTCTCGTGGCCTGGTCGAGTTTATCCTGGATGACGGTGACAGGATTGCTTGGCGTCGTCTCGACAAGACGGTAAAGATCCCGCAGGGAGAGATTGTTCTTCACCATGACCTCGCGCCGTTTCAGGCGAAGTTCCTGTGCCAGTTGCGCAACCGCATCGACGTCGGCCTTAGCCGGGCTTTGCGGCCACGGAAAGGAGTCGAAAACTGTGTCGGAGGTGTATCTCCAGTCGCCTTTCAGCGTTGAGCATCTGGCCTTGAACCATTCCCAGTGGATATTCGACTGGAGGATGCCAAACGAGTAGTCGTCCTCCAATGGAAACACCTGTAGCGCGTCATTCGGATGGATGCCGGAACTGATAAACTCGAAAATGGGCCGTTTAGTGACACGGGAGCAAATACAGTAGCGAGAGAGTTTTTCCAGCTTGTCCATTAATTCTTTACGGTCGTAAGACAAGCACCACCAGTGTTTAAAGAAATTGGCGTGGTGATGGTTCACCTTGGATTTGGGATTTGTTTTCAATGTCTCCTGATTTTTCTCCTCCTCGGCCTTCGCCTTAGACTCCTTTTCGGGATACACCTCTTTTTTTATGATGTTGAAGAGATCGGGGTACTGGGCGGCAGAGAAAATGTCGTGTTTGCGGAAGTCTATGACATGACGGAGCGGCAGGGAATCTTTTTCGCTCAGCAGTTCGTCTCCTGTGAGATATGGGAAGAGCACATCGGCATTTCTCGGGTCTTTTTCAATCAATATGGCGGCATCTTTCCGATCCAGTAGGAATCCCTTGTGCCCATGGGTCTGCCCTTGATAACAGGCTCCAGAATCTTTATTTATCGTCAATGGTTTGGCTCTCGTGACATCCGTCTGAATGCTCAGGGCCGGATTGATCGTCTTCGGATGATGGTACTCGAACGGAGAGTCAATGTCGTCGCCTTTCTGGAAGACCAACAGCTTTTCCCCGTCATCATCGCCTTTGATCCAGTTCACTATGGAGACATGGACGGCGGCTTCGCCAGACCAGACCTGCGTGGACACGGCATCAGTGATGGTGCCGCCGTTGTTTACGATGTAGTCCAGGCCACCGACCCGGGAATCATTCTGGCGGATCGTGTTGGTGCCGACCAGCCCCGCCCGCTGTCCGGGCTTCATAAGTTCGTGGGTTTTGCGGAACCAGTACACGCAGAAGTCGGCACGTCCTGGGATATCGGGGTATTTTTGCCGAATCCGCTCGATGTAGGAATTATCCATCTCCTGCTTCATCTTATTTTTGGACTGGTAAGGCGGGTTTCCGATGACGACATCGAAGACGGGCCACTCATCGAGGATGGCATCTTTGAGGAGGATGTTTTCGTCAAGGGTATCGAGCGGGAGGCTTTGGTCATAACCCAGGCCGAGCGTCGAGAGGAGCGGGCTGATGCGTAGATTCCAGGAATCAGTGCCCAGTTCCTTGGCGAGCATCATGGTCATTTTGGCAACCTCCACGGCGATGGGTTGAACGTCTATTCCGAAAAACTGGCTGGTCTTGACCCTGGATACGCCCAGGTTAAGATTCGATGTCCGTTTGAAATTTTCGGCTATCTTCTCAATGATTTGCATTTCGAGGTCTTTAAGGACGCGGTATGCGACAAATAGGAAATTCCCACAGCCGCATGCCGGATCCAGCACCTTGAATTGGCTAATCTCCTGTAGCAGAGCCGTAAGTTCCTGGAGAGTGTTGGCCTTCTCTATCCGGTTCTTCCATGGCCGGATGATGACGGGATTGACGATCTTGAGTATGTCCGCCTCGCTGGTGAAATGAGCACCAAAAGCGTGCCTCTCCTTTTCGTTCATCGTGCTTTCAAAGAGGGCTCCGAAAATGGCCGGGTTCACATTTTTCCAGTTGCAGGTGGCGGCCTTCGCCAGCAGATCCAGCCCAAGACGGTCCAACTCGATGGGGAAGACTTCATTGAACAGGCCGCCGTTGAAATATGGGACATCCTTGAACCTTCCACCTCCAGCACGCTGGCTCGATGCCATCTGACGGAACAGTCCGCCGAAGAGGTCATAACTGCTGGCTCCATTCCGGCAGTCCTGGATCAGTTCCGAGAATAAACCGTCCGGCAAAAGACCGAAGTCTTCCGAGAAGAGCGACAGGACACATTGCAGTACGAACTGCCTGGTCTTTACCCGATCCGCCTGTTTGTCGAACACGAGGTATTTGAAGAATTCGCCCATCGTGGCGGCAACATCTTTCGAGATCGCTTCGACGTTGTTATGGAAAATCGGCTCGCGCCTTGCGGGAAGCAGGAAGTTGAATGCGCTCTGACGGTCAAGCAAGTCCGACAGCCGGACTTCGTCGACGCGGGTCAAATACCGATAAATGATGAACGTGTCGAAGTTGCAGAGAATAATGAATTCCGGTTTCTGAGCACCTGGACCGACGACCTTCTCCGGGTCCATCTCGATCCAGTAGTCACGGACCTGCGGAAAATGCTTCTCCAGATTGGTCTCGGACTGCTTCTTCATTTCGATGAGAACGCCTGGTCGCTCTGGCGGAGACCAAAGGCAGTCGGCGAATTTCGTACTGCCGCCTAGGAATTTAATGCGGGCCTCCAGTGTACCGTTCGCCTCGATGATGCCACCGTGCCCGAAGGCCCGGAATAGCCGGTCGCAGAAAAGCTGGGCCTCACCCTTCTCGTCGCCTTTCAATTGCGCGGCGAAGGCGATGAATTCCCGCAGGCTGGATTCGTTTTGCATATTTGCTAATCACACCTTTTATATTTCGGTTTTCCATTAACATATCTTCCGGCTTCACGTGCAGAAGTTCGCCACCGCGAAAATCATCTCCCAGCCGGAATTAAGATATTTCCGGTAATACTCCTTTTTCCCAAGGATATTCCCTCTCTGTCCAGCAAACCGCCACCCGTACCTGTTTCTTCTACATTCAGGACGGTTATTAAAAGCAAATGTCAAGGCGAAATGCTAGCATACGCACGGCGGGATGTCAAGCAGAACGGGTGCATTTCCCAAAAGTTGAACATTTGCTCACACGAAGAGACAAAGCACACGAAGTAATAAAGAAAATCGTTGTCCGCCTTGAAACATCCCCATTGTTTTTCATAGATGAAAACAATAGAATTGGACACGGACAGGCGGGCAAATTTGGATTTGTCCATCTGTCTGATGAACAATAGTTGTCCTTCCAGGACAGGCAAGTTTCATTCTTCCTTTGTTCCTTTGCGCCTTTGCGAGAGAATATTTCATGTGTTTTATCCTCAACTAATGGGAATTGCGCCCTCGTCTGGCTCAATTTTCGGAGCTCTGATTATCCCAGACTTTATTGCTGGCATCAGCATCGCTGGGGAGACTGAGAAGAGGAGCATGATTTCCAGTGAGAGTATTTCCTCTGATCGCAAAGCTTTGGCTCTTCTGTACACTGACAGCAGGGCAATTGCAGTCGCTCACTGTGTTGCCGACTATCGAGTTGCCCTCCGATTCATAAACGGAAATCCCTCCTCTGCCGGGCTTTCCATTTTCATTTGCGCGGCTGACATCGTTTGATAAAACCATGTTTTCGTCGGCTTTGAAAAGGGAGATTCCGCTTCCCCCAGTATTGGAGACAGTGTTGCCAACAATCAAATTATTTTTCGCGGGCGACTTCGACTTGTCAATGCTTGGAGGAACAGAGACGGCAATCCCTGCACCCGAGCCAAGATCTGCATGTGATACATCTGCAATTGTGTTTCCGCTGACGATGTTGCCGCTTCCACAGCCAATGAAGACGCCCTCTCCGCTCGCACAGTTGGACATTGTATTTTCAGAGATGAAATTTGAGTTGCTTTCGAATCCCGCGACAATGCCGCCCTCGTAGCAGTTTGAAATCCTGTTTCTGCGAATTTCGCAGTCAGACGAGTGCCTCAGATAAATTGCGCCCTGGGCCCAGTCGTTCACGTGAGCCTTTTGAGAGCAGTTCTCTATTCCGTTGTTCCAGACAGATATTTTAGAGCATTTGCTCAGCATCAGAGCCTCGTTCCTGAAATTTGCGATCTTTAAATCATGGATTGATGAGGAACGGAGATTTTGAAAATAAATTGCGACATTTTCCAGATCATCGGAGCTCTTTGCATAGGCTCTTTTGTGATAGTTGTTTTTGCCGAGGGAGAAGCGATCTGAAGCTCCATTCAGTACGAGATCAGATATTTCGATGCCTTCGTTCCCCTTGATCCAGTCGGAGTTGGTGAGGAGAACGCCGCAGGATTCGGAAGCGGGAGAAAGCACTGTCGCATCGCAATGCCCCCTGATCTTTGTTCCGCTTTTCAAGACTAGCGGCTTGTCGAAGACATATTCGCCCTTCTCGATAATTACGACGCCCCCGCCTTCCGGAAGAGCATCAATTTGTCTTTGCAATTCGGCACTTCCGAACTTCGGAGACAGCCCTGAATCAATCGTTGAACATCCGGAGAATAGGATAATCGCGAGCGATGTGCAGAAAAAACATGGCGATAATGCTAGGATCTTCATGGCAGATACGCTCCATTTTTCAAGAGAGTTTTCCTGAGGAGAGGAATATCGAGATTTTTCGGACGGACGGAATTTTTGCACGAAAGCGCCGCCGCAGTTCCAGCCGCTTCGCCAGTGACCAGGCAGACAGGCATGACGCGGACGCTTCCGTTCACAGCCCTGTCTGTTGAGATGCATCTGCCTGCGACGAGCAGATTAGATGTGTTCCTGGGGATGAGGCATCTGTATGGAATTCCATGCGATTCTCCTATGCGATATCTCTCAAAGCGTATTTTCTTTTCATTGTCTCCGGTTTTTACATTTTCTCTCGCACTTGCGTGGATGTCAATGTAGTAGCAATTTCTGCCAATCTCATCTTCAAAACTTCTTCTTGACATGTAGTCCTCGGAGCTTAGGCTGTATTCGCCTTTTATTCTGCGAGTTTCGCGAATCCCCATGAGATTGCCTGTAGCCGAGACGAATGACTTGGAAAAGGCGTCCGGAAGCATGTCGGCCAAGAAGCGTCTGTATTCCTCAGCCATCTTTCTGCCCTTTATCATTGCCGGAGACATTGATTTGGGATCGCAGTTGTTAATCTCCCAGATGTGACCCGCGTTGAATCCGACGACAGAGTTTCCAACGCTGTTTTGGCAAATGTGTTCGTCGGGAATCAACGGATATCGTCCTGATTTTAGCGCATCAAATATTGGACTCCTATGATTGAGATGGGCGTGAAGCAGTGGTCCGCTCAGATATTTTTCCGTGTCAACTCCTGCGAGCTGGAAACACATTGTGCCAGGCTGAAGGTCATGGTCTCCCTCTCTTCCAAGCTCGTATTCGGCTCCGGCGCTAGCGGCAATGTCCCCGTCTCCAGTGCAATCAATGTAAACTTTTGCAGACCAGGCTTTTAGACCGTCCTTTGCGGCAGTTATGACAGAGCCGATCTTTCCCTCAGACTCCATAATGATATCGCAGAAGAATGTGAAGAGGCGCAGATGGACGCCTGCCTCTTCCATGAAGCTGTCATATACCCGCTTCAACTGTTCAGGATTGATTGCGACCCAGTCAAGCTTGCCTTCAGGTTCAAACGGGACACCTTTTTTAGATTCCAGGAAAACTTTCTTTGCAAATCCGCCATATATGATTTTTTCGCCGTCGGAGAACGGGCACCATGCGGGGACAAGCCCGGCAGTCCCCATTCCGCCAAGACAGCCTTGGGACTCGATAAGAAGCGTTTTTGCGCCTTCTCGTGCAGACGCATAGGCGGCGGCACAGCCGGCCGGCCCACCGCCAACTACAATGACATCCCAGGAGTCATCGAGAGGCAAGGCATTCCTTGTAAAATCAATTTTATTCTGCGCCATAAGCCTTCCTTTCATTTGTAATTGCAATATTCATATTCAGAAAACGCATTTTTCAGTCCTGTCCACATTGGGTCTCTGTGCTTTATTTGCTTTCATGGCGATCGGGATCAGGAGCTAAGAAAAAACAGCCTAAAGGCTGAACACCAACGCAGAAGGCGGAAGCTCGTGCATTCTCAAATAATCTTCGGCGATCGCCGTCTGTTGCCTTGCCGTTTCCCTCGGCGATGTTCAATGGGATAGCTTGGGATGCTCGCAAGAGTTGATCCTTAGCGTTGTGGTGTCCCTTCAATGTTTCACAATAGTGGTAAGCCCAGACAACGTATTCAATGGCTGCTCGGTATACATCAAGTTTTTCATGTCCGAACCCCATGGTTGATCCTTTCGATTCCGATTCCGATAGCGACCCCGACTCCGATTCTCAAACGAAACCCAACTGATGCCAGTCAATCCCTTCAAGCAAAATCGGCTATTTCACTCCGCCGCCTTACGGCTATAAATTCGGCACTTTTCCATCAGCGATTGAGCCTGAGCCATTGCCCGCGACGCTGAGCATCATTTCCATACCCAGCAATTGCCGTCAACGCTTGCCGATAGAAAATTTGACCTGGAAATCATTCCGAGATGTCCGTCTGCAAATGAGAAATTTCCCCTTCTCTTGTGCATTAGCATCGAGTTGTTACTGCAGTTGAGTGTCGAGAAGCTCCAGTTTTCGACTGTTGTGTTTGTTGCCCCAGTGTATTGCATCCCATCATAGCTGTCACTAGGTTTTTCTCCAAAAAGGCAAATCATTGACTGATTGTTCTTTTTTGTAGAGCCTTTGCCAATTTCTGAAAGCCTGTATGGCCAGATGTCAGGCTTTTGCGCAGTATCGTTCATAAGCCCAAATGGAGCAAATGCTCCATACGATCCGAGACTGTTGCTTGAATTGCATCCGTAGCTTCTCACATGCGATGTCGTTCCAAGATTCCTTTCAGAATTGTCAGTTGGACATTTGTAAACGCCATAATTTTGGACGTAGTCGTAAATTGTTTTCGACCAAGGCTTTGACCAGTGAGTGGCTGGCGGAGGAAGATGTTCATTATAATCGAATGCGTAGGAGAAAGTAGAGAGGGTTATTTGCTTGAGGTTTGAGGAGCAAAGAGCTTCTTGCGCCTTGTCCTTGGCGTTTTTTAGGGCTGGAAGAAGCATGGCGGCGAGTATCGCAATAATTGCGATCAC
>DYRX01000392.1 GCA_020718525.1 Victivallis vadensis | reverse complement strand
TTGAATATAGAAACAATCACAATTGTGTCAAACTATTTATCTGAAAAACTATAGAGACCGGGAATATATTTGTCCAGCACTTCCTTGATGCGCTGGATCTTGAACGGCTTGCTGATGTAGTCGTCCATGCCTGCCTTCAGGCAATCCTCCATGTCGCCTGACATTGCATTTGCAGTCATCGCGACTATTGCTACGCGCATTGCTTTTCCGGATTCCTCTTCCGTTTCACGGATTTTCTTTGTCGCTTCATAGCCGTTCATGACCGGCATCTGGCAGTCCATGAAAATGATGTCGTAGCAGGTGGTCTTTGCCTTGTCAACGGCAATTTGTCCGTCTTCCGCCAAATCCGTCTGACATCCGAGCTTCGCCAGAATGGCGGTCGCAAGCTTCTGATTCACCCTGTTGTCCTCCGCGACAAGCGCTCTCGGGCTTCTGGCAGCAGTATTTTTTGCGGGAGGGCTTTGGGCTTCCGTCCTGGTGGCGCTTTGGGTTTGAGACGGATCAGACGAAGGAGGTGGGGATATTTTTTTCTTTGAAAATACGCCTGCAACAACGCGGAGAAGCTCGGACTGCTTGACCGGGCGACTGATGAATGCGTCAAAAAAGCCGCTTCCAGCCATTTTTTCATCATTGAAACGGCCGAGGGAGCTGATCATGATCATTTCGGTGTCTTCTGGAATTCTGTCCTTGATCTTGCGCCCAAAGGCGATTCCGTCCATTTTCGGCATATGGTGATCTGTCACGATCAGTCGGAACGGGTCTGACGATTCAAGGATGGCCATTGCAGTTTCGGCGGAATCAGCCTCGACTGCCTTGAAGCCCCATTTGCCAAAAAATTCCGCAAGTATGCGCCGGTTTATTTCGTTGTCGTCAACGATCAGAGTTCTCATGCCGCCGAGTCCGGCAATCAGCTCCATGTCGCTGTCATTCCTGCCTGCCGGGGACGCTTTTTCGAAGGGGATTGCGAAGGTGAATGTCGCTCCTTTGTCTGGCTCGCTTTTCACGCTTATCGAGCCGCCCATCAGCTCTACAAGCCGTTTGGATATGCTCAGTCCGAGACCTGTT
Source organism: Victivallis vadensis (assembly GCA_020718525.1). Taxonomy (GTDB): domain Bacteria; phylum Verrucomicrobiota; class Lentisphaeria; order Victivallales; family GWF2-50-93; genus DYRX01. The sequence continues at coordinate 1,842 of DYRX01000392.1, read as the reverse complement.
CCACCGAAACGCCTGGTTGTTGATGTGTCAGCCTGGGAGAATTTTTCGAAGATCTTGGCAAGCTTGTCATTTTCAATCCCGATCCCGCTGTCTTCGACGGAGAATTCAACAAGTGCATCATTTCCTATGGAGTCTATTGTCCTGGTCGAGAGTATGATATGGCCCTTGGCAGTGAACTTCAGCGCATTTCCGACGAGATTGGACAGTATCTGCCTGAGTCTCCACGGGTCGCCGAAGACCTGCTGAGGAATGTTCGGATCACACTTCATGTATAAATCGAGCTTTTTCTCTTCGGCGGGTCTGGCGAAAAGGCGGCCGCATGATTCGACGGTCTCCCTGAGATCAAAGACAGTGTGCTCAATTGCAAGCTTGCCTGCTTCTATCTTGGAAAAGTCAAGGATGTCGTTGAGAAGGCAGAGGAGGAGTTCGGAAGAGTTCATGATGATTTTGGCGTGCTCGCGCTGTTCCGGGGCAAGATCTGAATCCAAGAGCAGTTCTGTCATTCCTATGATACCATTCATCGGCGTGCGAATCTCATGGCTCATATTGGCAAGAAAATCGCTCTTCGCCCTGTTTGCATTTTCCGCCTGTTCCTTCGCTTCAAGAAGCTGGGTGCGCGCCTTCTTATGCTCCTCGATTTCGTTCTTGAGCATAGAGTTGGCATCAAAAAACTCCAAATTCTTGTCGAAAAGCTGCTTCTGCAGAGTGTGGCGACGGCGGGCCGCATAGCAATAGAGCGTCGAAACGAATGAAAGAATAAATATTCCGAGGACTGCAAATCCGCATGAAAGATATGGAAATTCTCCAGACTCCCTGAAAAGGGCAAGCAGACGCCAGCCCGTGATGTGGACGCTTCTCTCGAACACATCATATCTGATTTTCCCTATACTGCATTTGCCAGCGTCAAGACGGAATGAAAGCGGAGGCAGGGACTGTTCCGAAAACTGCCTGCTGTCCTTTATTTCCTTTAGCCTCGCATCGGAAATCTCGAAGGAGGATTTGAAAAGCCAATCCTTGCATGTGGAGGCAAAAACAATTCCGTCTGGAGAAACTAGCACTGCTGGCATTTCATTGAGCTCCGACATAAGATCATCTATTTCGGAAAGCCTCTGTTTGACAACCATCACTCCAATCGGCTTTGCACCGGTGTCAGACATTATCGGTGCGCTGTAGTAGGCTCCCCTTTCATCGGTCGTGACGCCAAGGGCCAGATACACGTGGGGCTCTCCAAGCATGGCATTTTGGAAGTAGGGGCGGAATTTGTAGTTTTTGCCGGTCAGGGTTGCAGAATCATCCGGACCATAGGGCGAACATGCGACGGTCGTCCCCTCGGAATTCATCGCATAGACGATGGATGCGCCGATGAGCCCCCTGGATGTCCTCATGACCGCAAGAACGACTGGATTGTCGGGGATGTCTTTGCCTGAAACGGTGTCAGCCACTCCTTTGAGCTTGGCGAGGATCTGCACCTGATCCTTGTTTTTGTCAAGAACTCTGTTCACTGAAGAATGAAGCCGGTCAATTTTCTTCAGATCCGAATCCCTGAGCTTCCTGGATTCAATGTAATTTATCAGAAGCAGGGCAGGAATCGAGAAAAAAAAGGTCAGCGCAAGCGAAAGCAGGAAAACCCTTTTTCTGCGAGTTTCTTCCAAAATGGAAAGATCTTTTCCCCTGACAAGTTCCTTGTCCATATACTGCCCTACTTGATTACAGATGACATCAATGCCCCTCCGACTAATCTGCCTCTTCTTGCCCGCAGATTCAAATGGGAAAAAACTATAGACGCAAAATTCAGATTTCCTGACCTGTAGCCTCGTTTTGCACAAAAACACCGGAAAATGA
>DYRX01000391.1 GCA_020718525.1 Victivallis vadensis | reverse complement strand
GATAGCGACTACGATTACGAAAATTATAAAAAATACAATTTCCTATACGATTAAACTATTCCCAATTACCAATGTTGTTGCACCCCTTCAGGGTGCAATTTCTTTTTTATTCCCTTTTCCTAGGGCGTTGCCCTAGGCTATGGAATGTCAGGCCTTCAGCCTGAGAAAGCATCCCCTTTAATTCATCCATTGTTGTTTTCACCCCTTCCTGTGTTTTAAGCTGTTTCAGTACCCATTTGTCCTTTAATTCATCTATTGTTGTTTTCAACCTGAAGGGGTGGCATTCCTTAGCCCAGCCCAACGGGCTGGGATAAGATCAATCAAAAATTCCAGCACCCTGAATGGGTGCAACAACTACTAATCTGAATTATTAAAGAGACATAGTATCGTTATTTAGGAAACAGGACACTAGCTCCTTTCTTCCGACATGCGAAAGCTTGCCGGCTGGTCTCTACTCTCTCCTTCAATATTCAATATTGAAATTCAGTATTCTACGGATTCGAAAGCGGGGGCTCGATCACTGTTTTTGTCCCCTCTGGGAAAATTGTTCCCGTTGTTGTTACGAGTAGTCCGTTCATGATGTAGTCCAGAGCCTTTTTAGTCATGGAATTATGCCAAAGGATGTCCGCCTTGCCGTCGCCGCTGAAGTCGAGAAGCTTTTTCACCTGCCACTTGTTGCCCGGTCTCAATCTGTAGACAAGTCCCCAGGACGATGCGGAGATTCCGTTCATGATGTAGCCGACGCCCTGCCCGTTCGCAGAATTTTGCAGGAGCAGGTCGGCCTTCCCGTCGCCATTGAGGTCGCCGGTCTGAATTACGATCCAAGTCATGTTTCCGGTCGAATAGGTGTAGCCAGATGAAAGTAGCGATAGTCCGTTCATTAGATAGATGTAGCCTGCAATCGTCGAGCTTCCATCGTACCTCCAGAGTATGTCGGATTTTCCATCGCCGTTGAAGTCGGCAAATTTGTCAGTGCTCCATTCCTTGGATGAATTCGAATAGACTTGTCCCTGGCTTGAAACCGTTGTTCCGTCCATCAGATACATGTAGCCGATTTTTCCGCCGATTTCCCAAAGAATATCAGCTTTTCCGTCGCCATTGAAGTCGCCGGAGGATTTTGTGAGCCAGTTTGCTCCGCAAGGAATGCGTCCGACGGAGGAGACTGTTATTCCGTCCATTATGAAGATGTAGCAGGAATCGCCGCCGGAGGCTTCCTTGAGAAGAATGTCGGCTTTGCCATCGCCATTGAAATCCGCGACCTGATCAACTAGCCAGTCAGCTCCAGCTCCGAGGATGGCTCCCATTTTTGTAATGGTAAGTCCGTCCATGATGTAGATGAGAGCTTCATTGGTCTCGCTCTCCGTCCAGAGCATGTCTGATTTTCCGTCGCCATTGAAATCGGCAAATGAAGCTGTTGTCCAATTCGTGTTGGTCTTTCTGTACACTCCTCCACTTGACGCCGGGATGCTTCCGTTCATGAGATACATATATCCTCTTTGGGGAAAGCTTGAGTTTTCCGCTATGACATCTGACTTGCCGTCTCCGTTGAAATCCTGATTTGGAACGATAAGAGACGCCGAGAAAACACTGCCGAGGTTGCTGTCGCCGCCTTGGCTGGTCATACCATAGCATTTTCCGCCGGAGATGATCAGCGAGCCTAAAGGGTGACTGCCATCAGTCCCAGCTCCAGCGAACTCGTGGAGCAGGGAAAATCCGGCATCGTCGCTGGCGATTTTGAAAATCGTGCCGCGGTCGCTGTCTCCACCTTGGAGGGTCATGCCATAGAAGGAGGATCCATCGAGGACCAGCGAGGCTGTAGGGTAGATTCCATCACTGCCGCCGCCGGCGAACTCGTGGAGCAGGGAGTAGCCGGTGCCGTCGGTGCCGATCTTGAAGATGGTGCCGACATTGGCGTCGCCTCCGTAGAATGTCATGCCATAGAGGATGGATGCGTCAAGAGTCAGAGAGCCTTCGGGGCGTCTGCCGTCGTCTGCGCCGCCTGCGAACTCGTGGAGCAGGGAGTAGTCAGTGCCGTCGGAGTTAATCTTGAAAATTACGCCGCTGTCGCTGTCGCCGCCACAGTTGGTCATGCCGTAGAGAGTGGAGTCGTCAGGGGTCAGCGAGGCGAGGGGATAGGATCCGTCACTGCCGCCGCCAGCAAAATCGTGAAGCAAGGTGAAACCGCTGCCGTCGGTGCCGATTTTGAAAATCGTGCCGAGGTTGCTGTCGCCACCATGGTAGGTCATCCCGTAGAGGGTGGAGCTGTCCAAGATCAGCGAGCCGAAAGGACCTGCTCCGTCGTCAGCGCCGCTGGCGAAGTCATGGAGAAGCGTGAATCCCGTGCCGTCGGTACCGATCTTGAAGATCGTGCCGAGATCGCTATCGCCGCCTCGGTAGGTCATGCCGTAGAGAGCAGAGCCGTCAAGGATGAGCGAGCCGGAGGGATAGCTTCCGTCGCCTGCGCCGCCAGCGAAATCGTGGAGCAGGGTGAACCCGGCGCCGTCGGTGCCGACTTTGAAAATTGTGCCGAGGTTGCTGTCTCCACCTTCATAGGTCATACTGTAGAGGATGCCGGCATTCTCAATCGGAGTAGAGTATCGTGGCTTCTGACCATCGTCGTCGCCGCCGGCGAACTCATGGATCAGGGAGAATCCTGCCGAAACCTGCAGAGCACCGAGGGAAATTATCCCCATTGCTAAAATCTTCATATTTTTCCCCATTGACAACATTGCTGTCCCCTCCCCTATTTATTATTTATTAAAATCAAATCCCAAGAAATCTGGATAATCATACATTGCGAAAGTCGCATTTCAATTGGGAAGATTGAATTAGAGTCGGACGTCCTGATCCGCCCTAATTATATGTTCTGCATAAATGCTTTATAATCAATTTGTTAAGCCATATTCCA
>DYRX01000390.1 GCA_020718525.1 Victivallis vadensis | reverse complement strand
GACCCCATTGTGGGAATATCGCCGCAGACAGGAAATGCTTGGACATATCGAGTATCACACTTTCCTCACTTTTTTGTTTCAATATTTCTGGGAATTTTCGGATTGCATCTGGATTCAGGATCGCAGAAGGTTTCTTTCGAAAGCCCCAGTGCAAAGAGATACAGCATCTGCACTTTTGTCGGCGCTTTGATCAGGTGTCGTTTGCCGTTTGCCAGAACAGTCATGATTGCAAGCATTTTTGTCGTCATCATGAAAGTCGTCGGTCTTATCGTCATTTTCTTGTCCCAGCCTGGCAGTGGCTCATGGGTCTGCTCCACGTGGCGTCTGAGCTCCTTTTCCATGAGCCTCCAAATCATCAGGGATAGAACCAAGATCATTCCGAGCACTTCGATTCGTGAAGGGGTTTTGAGGAAAGTGTCATTGACGATGATCGGATCTTTGAGAAAAGAGAAGTTGGCTTCGACGGCGTACTGTCCCTTGTATGTTTCCAGAAGCGTTTTGCCATCCATGCCGCTCTCTCCGTCGGCGGAGATGTTTGACATCAGGACAAAGCATCCCGCCTTCAATTTTTCTTTCTCCACGTTTTCCTTGACTTCTTCCATCGCGAATGAAATGTTGTAGACGGCTCTCATTTTTCTCCGATCTTTCAGAGAAGGCCTTCCTCTTGCGGGCGCTTCCGCCTCCGAAATTGATCCGCGTATTTTGTGGAAGGGGAATTTCATCTTTTCCGCATTGGCGACCGCCGCCTCGGCATCTGCTCGGCAGAAGTATCTGCCCGGGATTTTTCTGGACTCCCGCCTGACCTCTTTTGCCGATTCCGAAAGACGTCTTTCAAGTCTCTTGCTCCTGCGTTTGTCCAGAAGGCTTGAATGGACGACAAGAGCTCTGTAGCTTTTTCCGTAAATTTCGACTCCGGTCTCAAACGCCTTGTATCTGGCCTGCGGCCGCGAGGAGGACTTCACTCCCTCAGCAAGAATTCCGATGTCCATCCATTTGCCCGAATGAGCCGCGCGCTCTATGGCATGCCCACATTCCTTGTAGTTGAACGGCAGACGTGTGACAAAGAGAATATCTTCGGAAAATTCAAGGTTTGGTCCGGTCACCATGGCGGAATCGGCGACATACACGAAAGCCCCCTTCCCAAGTCCGTTGTCCGCCATGAGTCTGCCGACACGGCTGAGCATGTCGCGGTTGGATGCCTTGTCCGAAGAATTCCCGTCCAGAGTCCTTCCTGCGACAGGAACATTCCGGTCGACGCAGAGCAACTCGATCATGAACTGCTTCAAGTCCGAACGCTTGTCCTTGCTGTGCCCGTGATGGACAACAGGACCCGGTGGCGGATTTTCACGTTCGCATGCATTGTAGGCTCCCCAGACATTGACCGATGTCGTGTCGTAGCGGGCTCTGGACCCGTCAAGGCCGAACTGCCGAAATGCGCTCATGCCCAGTTCGCCCAGGATTCGTCCGGTGCCGGACTTAAAGATCGCATCCATGGAGCGAGCCAAGTTGGTGTCGTTGAAATCCGAAGCCGGACGGCACTGTCCGAGAAGCAATTCAATGTCCTGCGTCTCAAGAAACTCGGCGACTCGGTATAATGGCGAACGGCCTGAAAGAGTGTCAAGCACCATCGCCTGGACAACAAGTCCGGGAGAAACTACCATCTTTGTCGGAACCAGACGGTCGACGGTCTCCACAATGCCTAGTCGCCGACAGTATGCCGCCGCCGGAGGGAGGTGATTGTGGACAAACACTTTTGCGCCGTCTGTAAGCGAAAACTCCGGAGCTTCTTTATTCTTCATTTTTCAGGGCTCTGTCCTTCATCGTTTGAATGTTGATTTCTGAGAGGCGGTCAAGCATTGAAAGAGCTCGCTTGTATTCTTCTATCCCGGCAAGAACCGCTTCAGCCTGGCAGTTCGGCACATATTTCTGCCGTTGCCTTCCTCCTTCGAGAACGACCAGATAGCGGCGGGGACCGTGCTTTTCTCCGCGATGGCAGCGGCAGTTCCTGTCAGAGCAAGTTGAATACCTGACAACCCAGCTGCCGTGGAGAACGTTTCGAAGGCGACCAAGTTCTGCCAGCAGTTCTGCCGTTTCTTTTTCAATTTTTTTTCTTTCTTTTGCTTGCATTCCGAAATTATAGCATATATATTATGCGCTATCAATTGAAAATAAAAAAAAAACGAAAAAAAAGAGAATTAAAGAAATCGCTCAAAAAATGATTCAAAATGGTGCGGAATGTATGTTGCAATGTCATAGCGAAGCCGCCCGACTCTTCGAGACGGACATCCATCCGCCCTAGCAACCCGGGAGCTTTCTATTATGTTCGTCATGGACATCCTTGACCGGATGACCGGGAGCAGGATTTCATTCTGGTCAGATGTGGAAGAATCCACTTCCCCGTGTGAACTGTAGGCAAGACGAGCCGGAAGCCAATGTTGTTGTTCCGGTTCGTTGGCGCGTTGCTGTTGCGGTTAGCCGACCGGCAGTTGCCGGAGTCGTTGTTCCAACTGCCGCTGCGATTGACGCGTTCCGAGCCTTTGAATGAAACCCTTGTCAGAATATCACCTTCCTTCTTAAATTCAAGCTGTCGGCGATTTTAGTGAATTCAATAAGAGGTTCGAGATGCCTTGCCAGGGTTTTCTCATTCCAGTGTCCAGAATGATAGTGATCCATATATACCTTGTGTTTACGGATAAATCGTTTTTTGCTCTGTGGCAGAAGCAGTATTTTTGAGGGATATATTCTGAACCCGAGAAAAGGAACGCCCAGATTTGTCCGGTTGAGCTGAATTTTGTCTTTCAGCCGCAGTTTCAATTTGTCGCCAAGGAATGTCCCAACCTCCCGCAGTTCGATACTCAGTAGATTTCTGGTGGTGGCGAACAGTACGAAATCATCCATGTAGCGCAGATAGCCG
>DYRX01000389.1 GCA_020718525.1 Victivallis vadensis | reverse complement strand
ATTGATCTTCCTGGCTACCTCGGCAAAGTGAAGGATTTCAACGTCGCCGACAAGGCGGCAGACGAGATTCCTAAGTCGAAATAGCATTTTTATCGAATGCGTTTGAAATCCATCTAAACGAAATTGAAACGGAGAATCCGGTGAATCTGATCTGCCCGTACAAAAGTTCTTCCTGCAATTGGCTGAAGGGGCAACTGCACATACATACGACAAGGTCGGACGGCAAGGATCTGCCTGAAACCGTGCTAAGGGACTACGCCAGTTCCGGCTATGATTTTGTTTCGCTCACAGACCACAATATCTGCGCGGATAAGAGCCTGATGGCAAAGGACTTCGGGCTGGTCAACATTCCCGGATGTGAGTACAGGAGTTCAAACGAAGTGCCAGAGGTGGGACTGATTGGAGCTGAAACGATTCCTCCATTTGGGATTTCCCTAGAGGACTCTTTGAACAATGCCTTCGCTTCCGGTGCATTTGTCATCCTCAACCACCCGAACTGGAACTTCAATCACTGGCCGCTCAGAAGTATGCTTGCGAATGCCGCCAGCGCACATGCCCTCGAGGTTTACAACAGAGTAATTGATTTCCTCGCCGGACCGTCCGAGGCCTCCGACAAATGGGACATATTGCTCTCCTGCGGACACAGGCTTTCAGCCGTCGCCACTGACGACGCGCATCTTGCCGAGAGGCGCAAGCACACCTTTGTCGCTGTTCGAGCCGACAAAAACGCCGATTCGATTCTCGCATCGCTCAAGTCAGGCAACTACTACTCTTCGTCCGGGATCATCATTGACAATATATCCCTCGATGGCGAGGTCCTCCGCGTTGAGTCGCGCAATGCGGATCTGATCAGGTTCTTCACAGACAGGGGAACCATGAAAAAGGAAGTTTCAGCATCTTCTGCGGAGTATCAGATCTGTCCCAACGACGTCTATGTCAGGGCCGAGCTCTACGGTGCGAATTTCGCAAAAGCCTGGACCAACCCGATTTATGTGGAAAGCCCTGAAAGCTCCGCAAGGACCTCTGCCTTTGCAAGCGATTTTCCCAAGAAGAATTTTTGACGATGCCTTCCCGTCCGAAAAAAATCTCCAGCCACGCGCAAAAAATAGAATTTGTCAAAAACTACGATCTGCTCATAAAAAACGCGCTGGTGGCCGACGGGACATCGGATGCCCTCTTCCGCTCGGACATCGCAGTCCTGAACGACAAAATCGTCCTTGTCGCGGATGGAATCGGAAGAGAAGGTGCCAAGGAAACCATTGATGCCGACGGGCTACTCCTTTGTCCCGGCTTCATAGATGCGCACAGCCATTCCGACATCTCCTCGATCGCATCCGCTGCGAATCTCGCAAAAATCTCCCAGGGATTCACAACAGAAGTCACTGGCAACTGCGGACTCTCTCCGTTTCCGATCACGCCGAGAAACAGGGAGCACCTTGAAAGTCTTTATCAGCCCTACAAAGTCAAGCTTGCCTGGGACGATTTTAAAAGCTATGCATCGCTTGTCTCGTCATTTCCGCCACTTGGCAACCTTGCACCTCTATGCGGCTACAACACTTTGCGGGCTTCCGTCTCGGGCTATGAAAAAAAACGACTGGACAGCTCGGACATTTCACAAATGATAAGGAATCTCGATCAGGCTATGGAGGAAGGGGCGGCGGGACTTTCAGGGGGATTCATATATTCCCCAGGAGTCCACGCGGACAAGGAGGAGCTTTCAAAGATCTTTTCCGCCTTCGCCAGACATGGGAAGATTTTTACCGTGCATCTCAGGAGCGAGGGCGCCCGCCTCATAGAGTCCATCTCGGAAACATTTGAGATGGCATTGGATTCGTCCATGGAGAAAGTCCACATAAGCCATCTTAAAACCTCCGGAAGGGAGAATTGGGGAAAAATCGGAGAATTGTTTGATGTCATTTCAAAATATTCTCAGATGGGGCTTTGCATCTCGGCGGACAGATATCCGTTTGTGGAATCAATGACAAATCTTAGCGCGTTTCTACCAAGGCCGTACTGCATGACGGACGACCTCACTCTGATGAGGAGAATGGCAAAAGAGTCCGAGAGGAAGAGCCTGGTCGCGGCTGTCGACGGAGAAGGATCCGAACTCTGGAAGCTTAGAAGGCTCGTCTGGAGCTCCGCCGGACGATATGCGAAATATTTCTCAAAAACATTTGACAAGATTTCCAGAGGAACTGGAATTTCAGTCGGCGAAATATGCGCAGAACTCCTGAAGGAGGACGCCCCAGGAACTCTGGTTTCTTCGAAAGGCATGTCCCTGGCGAACATGAGAAGGATTATAGAGTCAGAATTTACCTTTTGCGGCTGTGACGAATCTGACCGGCCCTTGGATTTTTCCCTGGGAAGAAGCCATCCGCGCGGCTTCGCATCAGCTCCGCTTTTCTTCAATCATGTCTCAAAAAAACTTGGCATTCCGCGGACTATCAGGAAAATGTGCTCGAAGCCGGCAGAAGCGTTCGGCATTGAAAAGAGGGGCCGCATCGCAAAAGGCTTCTATGCAGATATTCTCCTTATTTCTCCAGAAAATTTCAAATCTGACGCAAGCTTTTCCAACCCTCACAAAACCTGCTCGGGAATCGAAAAAGTCTGGGTGAATGGAAAAATCGCATATTCAGGGATCAATGGTCGGATGCCGGAAAGAAACGGCCGCGTCCTTATTCATCATTGATTCACTGAACTACATCGTTCAGCGAATCTTTACGTTTCGCAATTGGCCCTTCAGTATTTCTCCAAAGTTTTTCAATGGGATTGAGATCTGGGGAAAAAGATGGAAGACCATGTTTTCTCCTTCCATTCGCTTCACGCACGCTCGTATTCCTCTTCTCCTATCTTGTTGCTGATAAATTTAACCGGCTGCGCCGGGACGTTCCAAGACTCGCTATCGTTGTCGTAAT
>DYRX01000388.1 GCA_020718525.1 Victivallis vadensis | reverse complement strand
GTCACAATCGCCTTTCGGCTTTTCAGTCATTTCTGACTGCGGATACCGTAAGTTGTTGATTTGCAATTGTCAAGAAGTCTGTTTCGGAGGGAGGGGAGTTTTCCGACAATTTTCTTTTGAAGCAATCCCATGCCAAACTCCTAGATATTATTGTAACTCATTCAATATCAACGAAATATTATTTTCGGCGGCAGATGGCTCTTTTCTGCGGTTTTAATCTCCCTCCGAAAGACCGGAAAGATGGGTAGAGATGTTTCTTCTATATTGAGGAGGAAGATTGCATCGTCGAAGAGGTCTCTGAATTTATTATGATTGATGCTTTGGATTCCGTGTCCGAGTATGGAATAATTTCGTTCGGTGAGGTGGGCTTCTATCTTTTCACGCCGCATGAATCGTTCTCCGTAAACGTCATTGAGGCAGTGGAGTAGTTTGAAAGAGGCAATTGCACCGAACTGCAGGGATTTGTTTTCGCAGGAATACTTTTCTGTGTAGTTTTTTCGCAATTGATCTGGGATTTGTTCTGGGGATGCATTGCTGTTGTCTATTCCGTATTTGAGTGACAGTTGATGTTTTGCGATTTTTTCTATTGCGGCATATGTCCTTGCCGTTGCGTCCTCGTATTTCTTTTCAAGATTAGCCCTTCTCAATGCGTTAGAGAGCAAGTCGCAGATCAGGTTCCATGTGATTTGAGCCGGCTTTATCTGCTGGAGGAACTCGAAGTTTGCCTGAACTTGCCTTTGGAAGTCTTTCAAATCGAAGTGAAACGAGACTTCTGAATCTGAGAGATCGGATATTGGCGTGAGATTTTTTCCTATTAGCCTTAGGGCGTCCTTGTGTTCAAAGCTGTCCCATGCTGAATAGCCCTGGACAATTTCTGCAAGAACTGAAATCAGTCTTCTTCCCCTTTTGGCGAGGCTTGTCTTGTCGCATATTTTCGCGAAGATTCCAGCAGAATTTGCATACTGTCCAGCGTTAAATAGTTCGATGCCAGATAGGGCTTCAAAGTATGCCATTTGATCCCATGGATTTTGTAGAAGGACAGATTTTTCTTTGCCGTTGATCACAGTTCCCAAGCCGTCTTTTGTCCTTGAATCTTTGTCTTTGGCTCCTACATAGTTGAAGAGGCATGGAAATTTTGAGGAAGCCCAGACAAGGGCGGCACTCATTGTTTTTGTCCCTCCAGTGTAGTCAACAATTTTGGGCCATCCGTCTGTATCTCCAAGTTTTTTAAGCGCTTTAGGGACTTCTTCGAGAAGCATCACGGTGCAGAGTCCGATGTCCTGCTCGTCTGAGCATATGATTATTTCCTGCGGCATGAATCTTCCTGTTTCTGCGAAAAGAGCCGGATTTATTTTTTCTTCGACAATTTTTCTGGATTCCTTGGAGCAGAAAAAGATGAGGGAGCTTGGTTCATTGTCAAGGATTGATCTGATTACTGGATCTGGGCTTCCGCCCACGTTTGCTAGCATAGTTTTCATTTGTTTTTCCCTTTTTTAGCGTTGTTGTTTGAGATAGTTGAAGACGGAGTTCATGGCTGTCAGCGTGCCGCCTTGTCCTTGAATTTCGATCTTCGCTCGACGGGGACAAGCCCCGTCGAGGCGTGAATCCCGGCATGGGAATCCCCAGACGGAGACAAGCCCCGTCGAGGCGTGAATCCCGGCATGGGAATCCCCAGACTGTGGATCTTGCCTCCACCGGGCTTGTCCCCCGGTGGGGCAAAGATCTCAAATTGCACACTGTTGCGATTGCACTCGGGAGGAGTGAAGGCGAGACCGCGAATCCCTCCCTTTCGAGTGAAGGCGAGACCGCGAATCCCTCCCTCACACTGTTGCGACTGCACACTGTTGCGATTGCACTCGGTTGCGACCGACAGAAGAGGCATGATGCACTGGGATCCCAATCTTCTAGATTTATGGTTATAGCGCCCGCCCCGATCCCTCTTGGAAGAGGAAAGGCATGACGCACGGCATTCCCATATTCTACTAAGAAGAATCATCTGATTTTCTCCAGTGAATATTCACTGTAGGTGCCGAGATAGCACTCTTCGCTCCAGCAACGGTTATTTCCAAACGCCATGGATAGACCATTCAAGAAATTGAGCGCAATATCTTCGGGTGCTTGCTCTTTATTTCCCCTTAATCCCATATGGATATGATCGGGCATAATTGAAATTTCCGCCAGACTGCAGGCATTTTCCTTGCCAATTCTGATGCAATTATCCCTCACTCTTGCGAAGCTTTCCGCGAGAGTCATTGGAAATCGTCTGTCAAAAACAACAATCACAAAGTGGAGATTGTACCAGTACAGTCCATGACTTGCGTGTTCCGGCTCTTTCAGGTCGGTGTTTTTGAATTCAAGGTTGAACTGTTCAAGCCATTCTTTGAATCTGGAATCCACATAATCGCTTTTACCCGCCTGTTTTTTGAGGTAATTTCTGACTATTTCGCGGGTATTATCTCCCAAAGATCGCAGGCATGTCCGACGGCTGAACGGGACAGGTGTCCCGCATTTTCGCAAGGCGTATTGAAGTCTGCCTTTGCTTCTGGCAGAGCAGAAAATCGGACTTACTCGCGGATTCACCTCGAACAAACATTGGATTTGATCTTTTTTCACCTGATATGATTCGAGGCGGAGTCCTTCCTCATTCCATAGCTGACGGCAAGATTCGATAGCGGAATGGGTTGACGGTGGGAATTCTATTTTCTTTGTTTCTGTCCATCCGGTCCAATCGTAATGTAGATTGTGGACGATTCTGATGTTGTCGGTCGTATAAATTGGCATTTTATTTTCTTATCTTTCTGTTTGCGTGATTTGTTTCAGCAATCCATTAAGTCTTTTGCCGGCCAGCATTAGCGCTTGCCATATCTTCGCTCGACGGGGACAAGCCCCGTCGAGGCGTGAATCCCGGCATGGGAATCCCCAGACGGG
>DYRX01000081.1 GCA_020718525.1 Victivallis vadensis | reverse complement strand
ATTAAAACCCTTGATGCCGCACATGTCGTAAAACATTTCCCACAGGAATCAGCGACTGATCCCTGATATAGTTTTTCAAGGAAAATAAATTCACAATTTGAATTTATTAAAATGAAAAACTATAGAGAGGCGAAGCATTTATCTGAAATACTATAGACGCTTCTCGAAAATGTGTGTTTCGAACAAAAACTCTAAATCCTGGACAAATTCATAATTCGGATGCTCATAATTCTGAACATGCGGATTGCGCATATCTTCTGTTTTGAACATTAGACTCATTCTTAGGTGCTCTGAATTGCGAGGTTCATGTCTTCATATGCACAAAAAACTGCTGTACCGATCTTGAATATGGATGTGACTGCAGTCATTTACCGTTACAATATGCCAGCCGATACAGCTGTGCCTCAGAATGGATATTCCTGCATAGTCAACGTTTAGCTTGAGGATGAAGAATTCGTCGAAACCTGCGATTTTTCTCAAGAGCATTTTAATGAGATGCGAGTGGGAGAAGAATCCTATTCTAGCTCCATGCATGGAGTCAGACAAGAAATTGTCATTGATCCATTCAAAGGCTTTGGGAGCGTCATGGTTTGCGGTTTCAGCCATATTTGCTTCGGCGTCATAAATCTCTGTGAGATTGTTTTCCAGGATTATATTTTCTTTTGGAAAACGCATTGCATTGCAGGCGAATTCGGCAGTTTCCACAGCCCTTTTCAATGGCGACGTGTAGATTCTGTCAAATTTTATATCTTCCTTAAGAAGGCGCGTTCCTAGGGATGCGGCCTGAATTCTGCCCTTTTCCGAAAGTCCTGGATTGGATAGGAACTCGGAGCTTGCGGAGCTCTCTATTCCAGGCTTTGCGTGTCTCATCAAATAAAATTCCACATAGTTTGATTTCATGGAAAATAGCTCATCCGTTCCTGGGAAAAAGCGAGAATCATGGCAATATTTCAGCCAGACATACTTTGATTATTTGTCATTCCAAGCTGATTTCGACATAGGCGACATCAGATCATCTTTTAGTCCTTAAGCTCTTCTCTCCCGTCGCCGTTCCATAAATCGCATCTATAGAGTTGTTAAACATCGAATCCTCTGAGATCAGTTTTGTCAAGTATCCATCAAGTAGATAGTTTAACTGGGCGCATAGAGCCGCTCCCTTATTAAGAGAGAATACCTGCTGTTGGCACCATTTTCCTTCGAATCTCAAAGCCGGAGGATCTTTCAGAGCCTGGAGTCTTGAGAGGATTCTCGGATCGCTAAGATCTGGATGATATGCGTCCAGGAATCCCCAGTATGGATCCCAAACATCTGGATCTTCAGACAGGATTTTTCTTAGCTGTGCGAGTGCCGCCTTGCTGATCTTGCTGTCGCCCAGTCCAAGAGCTATCTGAATCGAGTATATTGATATTGTCCCTGTGTATGGTGCACCAATATCTACGGCAACACTTGGGTCGCCTTGTGCAAGATAGCTTGCATCCGGCAGTTCGACGGCGTCCGGCAGATATAGTTCTGCGCCCGGTGTATGATTGAGGATGTCAAATATTTTCCGCGTGTTCTCATTCCAGTCGATCCCGGCCTTATCCACCCCGAGATCTGGTGGCAGATACTCAGCACATAGGAAGTTGTATGTGAACCATGCCCCCGGCCACGAGAGCACAGCACCGTTTTTCACCGGATTGATTAGCCCGTACCACGGTGCCGATCCAGCCACAGGGCAGGCGAGGATGGCACAAATTTTGCCTTCGTCTGTATAGTAGTCTATGCAGAGTGGAGAATTATCTCCCTTCGATGCCCAAAAACCAGCGAAATCGGCTGGACTTTGGTAGCCTCCGCAGGCTTCTGGTTTCCATGCCATTCTGAACTGCTGTGCTCCATCCTTCTCCCCAAGAATGCTATTCCATTGGATCCTTTCCAGCAGATTATCAATTCTGTCCCGAATTTCGATCTCGATCTCATTGTCGGATGAGTCGAAAAAGACCCGCGGGACTATCATTGAGATTAAAATCAGCCCCGTATCAATAGTGGAGGCCTCGACAGCGTTTACATTTCCATTGTCTATTTTTCGTGTACCCGTAAGCGGATCCTCTAGTCCGTCAGGACCGAAACCTCCAAACCTGTAGATCATGCCTACCGAATTGCCGACCATGCCGGCAGGGCGATTTCCCCATATTTCATTCTTGTCGAGGAATATGAGTGTTTTGAGAGTGAGTTCGGCGGCTTTTTCTCTCTCTATCCATCCCATATTCACCGCTCCCGGAAGCGAGGCAATCAACCACCCTGTGGCACCCCAGTGATATAAATCGCGGAACAGAGTCCTGTCTACCACAGCGCCGGGGACAGGATCAAAAAGACGCAGGATCGCCTCGAAATCCTTTTTCGCTATTTCTGCGACGAGCGTCTTGTCGTCGCCAATCAAGGACAAGTCTCCGGCGGAGCAGTGAGGTCCCTGATAGTCCAACAGTGCGATCTCATTTATGTCGAACTCTCCTGAAATCGGGTTGCTGACGTGATCCGCAAAATTATTCTCTTCTACAACAATGCTTATTAGCTTTACGGCACTTTGATCGAATGAGCCAGAAGACAAGATGAAATCTGAAAGAGGCATGAGCAATTCGATTGGACTTGTCCCCGAGCAATCGAGCTCCCTGCGAGTGAATTGTTTATTCTTGTCTTTGTCTTCCATCTCGAATTTGAGCACAAGTTTCTGCTCTTGCCCATTCGGCGTAAGGGTAAAAGACAGGGCATCAATGTCATATCCTTTATCAGTTGATATTTGAAAATAGTCATTAAGGTTGAACGTCGAATCTTTATAAAGTTCCTGTGTTTTCCCGTTAGGATTCCCTTGAGAGTCTATCAATTCAATTGCTGTCCTTCCAAAGCTGAACCATATTCCCTTATATTCCTCGTTGTCTGGAGCATCAAAGGAGTACGAAAAAGAAAGAGCTCCCAGCATATCTAGACCGGTACCGTGAAAAACAGGCTTGTATTCAGGATTGTGCGCATTCCCATACTTATCCGTAGTGCCGACACTTCCAAAGCGGCTCTCACCTTCATTCCTTTTTACGGAGTAGGAGTATCGTGGATCAAAGATGAGCAGGCGCAAAGTCCTATCCACCTTGTTAAATTGAAAAGAGCGGCTGGCAATCGGATTGGAAATTGTCAGGATGGCCGGCATATTTTCCGCAATCGGTTTCGGAACAACAAATGTCAGCCCGCTGACTCCGCTCGAGACGTTCATAACTGACTTGCCCTTTTTGTCGTAGGCATCCGCATATTTATAGGGTTTGAGCACCTTGCATGATTTAGAGCGTGATTTCGAAGCTTCCTGACCACCATACTCGATTCGCAGGACAGGTGCACGCGATCCAAACCAGTTTCCGACTACAGTGACCATATCCCCCGCCTTAACTGATCTATGCGAGATGGAAGTGATCATTAGTTCATGCAATCTAAAACTATCTGTAACAAGCTTGGGATTTTTATTTGTTATAACGTACAGCGGATAGTCTCCCTCCACTGCTCCTGTCACAACAAGGCATTCCAGCGTGTCAGTCCCTGCCTTGAACTCATTGCTTTTATTCAACACCTTAATCTTAATTTTCTTTCCCGCCGCTGTCTGGAAGTAGACTGCGGGCTTGGATGTGAAAAGCATCGAATTTCCAAACACTTCCGACGCCTTCACCTGGAAGACAGATCCGCAGGCGACATCAATGATTTCCCCAGCAGTCAATGATTCAGCCCCAATCAATAGTGCGAGCGACAGTGTGAGCAGAATCTTTTCCATATTTCTTCTCCATTAAAGTGACAGCCATCTTCCAGGCAGTGAATTCCTGCTGGGAACCTGGCACCAACACATGTGGCTACCGTGCGAAAGTATATCTTGAAAGATAAAAAACAAGGAGAATAAGCCTTGACGCTCGAAATTAAAAATCCGGCTCCTGGGAATATAGGAGATGCATACGAGCTTCACTGCAGAGAAAACTCCGCGGAAGGTGGCGAAATTGCACCCTGTCTGGAATCCCCTTCGGAACCTGCGCATGGCGTGAAATAGATCCGCGCGAGGATATCTGATACCATTGCAGACAGGCAATCAAGATCTACTTTTTGAAAACTATAGCTTCATCGTCCATCCTTGATTTAGCTCCGACCGGTATTATATTTTGCCTTCTTGCATATGGGGTGCTATGAACGACGAACTCAATGACAATATTTCAAAGCTTGACGCGGTTCCGGATGCCGACATCCAGCGCAGTTGCGTGACAATTACGCAGTTCATGCACAATCGCGGCATCGAGGGCGGGGTGGCTCTTGATCAGCCTGGCGCATCGTCATCCGGAGCCTCCGCGATGCTTGTCTCGCAGGACGGCCGCAAGTATGATATAGGGAAACTCGTCGCACAAGGCGGCATGGGCGCGATCCTCAGTGCTAAAGACCTCAACATACGGCGGACCGTTGCAATGAAGGTTCTCCTAGAGCCCGACAAGGCGGCAGAGGATCAGATTCTGCGTTTCATCGAGGAGGCGCAGATTACCGGCCAGATGGAGCATCCCAGCATAGTCCCCGTCCATGAGCTGGGAGTTGACGCGCGTGGAAACGTGTTCTACACGATGAAGCTGGTCAAGGGGGACACGCTTGACGGCATATTGGACGGGATTAGAGAGGGCAAGGCGGAATTCATCTCGAAATACAGGCTTCCCCATCTTATCGGCATTTTCATAAAAGTCTGCGAGGCAATGGCTTTCGCACATTCAAAGAACGTTGTCCACCGAGACCTCAAACCGGAAAACATCATGGTCGGCGAGTTCGGAGAGGTGCTCGTCATGGACTGGGGACTCGGCAAGGTTCTGCGCCTGGATTGCAAGTCTGACCAGTCTGACCAGTCTGACCAGTCTGACCAGTCTGACCAGTCTGACCAGTCTGACTCGTCTGACTCGTCCGACAAGCAAGAGGCAAGCTTCATAGACTCTCTGCGTTCCGTATCCGCCGACGCCAACTCTGCAATGACCATGGAAGGCGCGATCATGGGCACGCCGCTCTACATGGCGCCCGAGCAGGCATACGGCAGAATCTCCGAGATCGACCCGCGCAGTGACATTTATGCACTGGGAGCAATACTCTTCTGCATTCTCACACTCAACCCTCCGGTGAACGGCGAGACGGTGAACGAAATTCTATTGAAGGTCGTGCACGGAGAGATAGAATCTCCCCAGAAATTTGCGCGCAGACACAAGTCTAAACTGCCGCACCTGGCAGGCGGACAGATTCCTGGTGCTCTATCGCATGTCGCAATGAAAGCGCTTTCTTTGGAAAGAAATGCCCGCTATCAGTCTGTCAAGGAACTTCAAAACGAGCTTGAAGCATATCTCGGCGGCTTTGCAACGGAGGCGGAGGAGGCAGGCGCTCTTACTCAGATCATCCTGCTCGTCAAGCGTCATAAAAAGGAGTTCAGCATCATCGCCGTTCTTTTTCTGCTTTTGATGCTTGTGTCGGCACACTTCGTTTTCAGGCTCGGCAAGGAAAGGGATCTGGCGGTCAAGGAAAAAAATATTGCCGAGGAAAGTGAAAAGGATGCGCTGAAGGCGCAATCCGAGGCGGAAAAAAGCGAAAAGACCGCAATCGAAGCGAATGAAAAGACTTTAAGCGTCAGCCGTGAAGCCGCTCCACGTTTCCTTAGGGAAGCTGTCCAATATTTCGGATTCAGAAATTGGAGGAACGCCCTCGATTCACTCGCAATCTCTGCCGAACTTGATTCCTCAAAGAAGGGTGTCTGGGTTCTCAAAGGGCTTGCCGAGTTTGTTCTCAAGGATTACGCCGCGGCAAAAATTTCCTTGGGAAATGCGGCAAATATCGCCGGCCAGACTGGCGACAAGAAAGCCGGTAATGAAAAAATCCTTCTCGAATTTATCGTGCGCTGCGATGAATTGTCGAAAAGCTCCAAACAAGAAGACATACAAGTTCTGGAACTGCTCAGAAGCGCCTGCGCCTTCGAAGATATTTTGCTCAATGCAAAGCTAAATACTGAAGAAAACGACGCTCCCGGCACTGCCGATCAATGTTCTCAATTTGTGGGACTCCAAGGTGAGCGACATATCCCCGATTAAAGGAATGCCCCTTTTCAATCTCAACATCAGCGACACAAAAGTCGCCGACATCAGTCCGGTAAAAGGGATGAAACTTGACGCCATCAACATGTCCAGCATCCCGGTAAGCGACATCTCCGCTCTTCAGGGAATGCCTCTCACACGCGTATATCTGCTGAGGAACAATGTAAGCGACATAAGCGCGCTGAAAGGGATGCGTCTCACACGCCTCGTCCTCGAGCACACACCGGTCGGACATAGGCATTCTGAAAGACATGCCGATAAGCGCACTCGATCTTTTCGGATGCAACAAGCTCAAGGATTTCAGCCCCCTTGCCGAGATGAAGCAATTGAAAAGACTCTCACTGCCGGAAAACTGCGAAGACATCGAATTCCTCAGAAAACTCGACCTTGAGATGCTGGACAATGAAAGGTCCACTTCATATTCCAGCAAGACCCCTGAAAAATTCTGGAAGGACTGGGACAGCAAAAAAAAGAGCGGCGGAGCAAAAGCGCCTTCTCCTCCCTCACCATAAGTTTCAGATTCCTTGAGCCGTACAGGAAAAAATATAATCTTATGGAAAATACATATGTCGGATTTGTTTCAATCGGGGTCGATGCATGGGAAGAAGATTCGATCCCGATCCCGATTCCGACCCCGAGACCGACCTGTATGCGTGCTCGCACAGACGGATAAATCTCAACAACAGCAATTTCCACGAGTCAGGAACTCTGAAGTTTCAGACCAAGTCATCGGACTCCAGCGCAAAGGCGCAAATAATTTCTTGAAACTAAGATTGCTTTGCCTGTAAAAATTCGATAAAAAGTGCATAGACTCTCTTGAAGAAACTGCATAGGCGGGCAATATTTAGGGGGTTTACGGATTTTTCTCATGCATAAGGGGCAGCTTAGCTCAGCCGGTTAGAGCGTCGGAATCATAATCCGCAGGTCCTCGGTTCGATCCCGAGAGCTGCCACCAATCACATCCGGGGTAAATATTCACTGAACTACGTCGTTCAGCGAATCTTTACATCTAATAAAATGCGAAACCAGAAATTTTTCATTAAAGAATGGCATCAAAATGGGAAAAGGAGTGTTCCTATCCAGTTTTTGTGAATTTTTGTAGAAAAAGAATCACATGAAAGGCGATTTCGCATTTTGTTTTAGTACGGATTCAGTAAACGAACGTAGTCTACTGATATACGTACTCCGGAAGCTCTTGCAGAAGCACGCCTCCCTTATCTTCCAGTTCAGCTCCTCGAAAGGTTTTATATGAAAAGACAAGAAGCGTCTAGCGGTCCGCTGGCAGTTATTGACGTCGGCGCCCATTCGATCAGGCTCGAAATCGTCCAGGCTGGCGCGCTAGGACGTTTTGAAGTGATAGAGACTTTGTCCCAGCAGATTCCGCTTGGCCGAGATGTTTTCGTCAAGGGCGCAATCAAGCCACAAAACATGAATCTAGCGGGCAAGATTCTCCTGGACTACTCGGAAAAACTGCGCGAATACGGCGTCGTCCACAGCAGGGCGATAGCTACCAGCGCGGTGCGCGAGGCGACTAACCGGGATATTTTCATTGAGTCTGTCCGTCTGAAAAGCGGCATTGAAATTGAAGTCCTCGAAGCGCCGGAAGAAGTCCGGATCAACTATCTAGCCATCAAAAATGAGCTGAAGGGACCGTTCAGCCTCTCCGGCAAGAGCGCCCTCATATGCGTGGTCGGCACCGGCGCAACCCATATATGCACGGTTTCAAACGGACTGATGAAAAGCGCTGAAACCCTGAGAATGGGCGCGCTCAGAATCTACGAGGAGATGGGACAGTCATTCGGACTTAAGAAATCGGCGGACATCCTCGACACTTTCACATCGAGGGTCGCAAGCTTTGTGATGAAGCACCATTTCGGCAGAAAAAAGCCCGACATGCTGGTTGGCGCCGGAGCGTCGGTCAGACTGCTCGCGACTCTTAAAAAGCCGGATCTCCGCGACGAAGTCAGCGTGATTTCAGCCAGAGAACTCAGGGGGACTGGCCTTATGGTAAGGTCAATGCCCTCCGAAGAGCTGGCGGAAAAATTCAATCTTTCAGATCTGAACGCTCAAAGCCTTGGTCCCTGTTCAGAGATAATAGACAATTTCCTGACCAGCTCAAAGACTACGAAGCTCATAGTTCCGAGCGTGAACACCCGCGACGCGGTAATCGAGGAAATGCTGAGGGAGCTCAACAATATTCCTGATCCCTTTGTCCCGGACACGGTTTCATGCGCCGAATTTCTCGCCGAAAAATACAGATACCAGCCTCTTCACGCAAGAAATGTGGCTGACAATGCGACGCGCCTTTTTGACGGACTTAAGGAACTGCATAGGATCGGAGACAGGGGCAGGCTGATGCTCGAGATTGCCGCGATACTGCACGATGTAGGCCAGTTCGTGAACAATCGCCAGCACCACAAACATGCCTGCTACCTCATACAGAACAGTCCATTGCCGGGGCTCTCGCCGCGCGAATCCTCAATCGTGGCCGCAATCGCCAGGTATCACCGGAGGGGCATGCCGAAGAGCTCCCATCCCGAGTACATGTCGCTTTCGCCCCGCGACAGGACCCTGGTCTCGACGCTTGCCGGAATATTGCGTGTGGCGGACTGCCTAGATCATTCCGACCAGCGGAGAATATGCGACTTTGATCTTGTCTGCGGCGATGACAGAGTGGAGATAATAACGAAGGGTGCCTACGATTTGGCACTCGAGCAGAACGAACTCAGGAAAAGAGGCGACCTTTTTGCAGAGGTCTTTGCCAGAAAGGCGGTGCTGAAATGAATTTCAAGATCAGTCCGGAGCATTATATAAACAGGGATCTGAGCTGGCTCGACTTCAATGCGAGGGTGCTCGACGAGGCGGGAGATTCATTCAATCCCCCCATGGAAAGGCTGAAATTCATTGCTATTTTCAGCAACAACCTCGATGAATTTTTCATGGTGAGGGTAGCTGGCATAAAACAACAGTTGGAATCAGGAGACAGGGGGACGGATCCATCCGGACTTCCAGTCAACGTCCAGCTTGCCGAAATCAGAAAGAAGCTGCTGCCTCTTCTCGAGGTTCAGAGCAGGCATCTTTGGGACGGCATTTTGCCGGAGCTTGCCTCGAAAGGGATCATCCTCCTGCGACGCTCTGAATGGACGGAACGCCAGAGAAGGGAAATCGCCGAGCTTTTCGACAGACAAATTTTTCCAGTCCTCACTCCGATAGCGATAGATCCAAGCCATCCTTTTCCAGTGCTCAACAGCGGGGCGATCGAAATCGCAGTCCGAATGAACCACTTCGAGACAGGCGAGGAAATAAAGGCGTTCGTCGAGGCCCCCTCCCTTCTTCCAAGATTTCTGCCCATATCCGGACCGGCCGATCCGGCAGGCGCGAAAAAATGCTACGTTCTGCTCGAAGACGTCATAACCGACAGAATCTCGTCTCTCTTCAACAAGTGCAAAATTTCAGAAGTACTGCTTTTCAGAATCACTCGCGACATGGATTTCACCGTTGACGCCGAAGGCGTTTCGGATCTTCTTTCACACATCGAAAAGGAGCTCCTGCGCAGAAGAAAACGCGAACCAGTGCGCCTGGAACTGCTCAAAGGATCCGGTGGAAAACTCGAGGAGTGGCTCATATCACAGCTCGGACTCGACAAGAATGACGTGTACAAGCTTGAAGGACCACTGCATCTCGCACATTTTTTCCAGCTTGTCGCCGCGGAAAGCCGTCCGGATCTTGTCGAAGCACCATGGGTTCCAGTCCAGAATCAGCTCCTGGCTGACTCGGATTCAGTTTTCGACTGCGTAAAAAACTTCGGGGATCTGCCCATCTACCTTCCGTTTCAAAGCTTCGACCCTGTTGTCAGGCTGATCGAAGAGGCGGCGGACGATCCCAGCGTCCTGGCAATCAAGCAGACGCTCTACAGGGTCAGTGGCAATTCCCCCGTCGTGATGGCTCTGATGAAGGCGGCGATGAAGAAAAAGCAGGTTACCGTGATCGTCGAGCTGAAGGCAAGATTCGACGAGGAGCACAACATCCAATGGGCAAGACAGCTCGAGGACGCCGGGGCACATGTGATCTATGGAATCGCTGGCCTGAAAATACACGCGAAAGCCCTGCTCATAATCAGGCGCGAGGAGGGGGCTATCAAACGCTATGTCCATCTCTCCACCGGAAACTACAACGAAAAGACAGCCAAGATCTACACCGATGTTGGAATAATCAGCGACAATACTGAAATCTGCTCCGACATTGCCGCACTCTTCAATGTTATGACAGGATGCTCGGCAAAGCCGGAGAGGTGGAACAAAATTGCCGTCGCGCCATTCGATCTGAGGGAAAAATTCCTTTCTCTGATTGACAGAGAGGCCAGGCTCTCCACCGAACATTCCCCCGGGCACATCATCGCGAAAATGAATTCTCTCGTCCATCCGGAGGTGATCGAACACCTCTACGCCGCCGCCCATGCCGGTGTGAAAATTGATCTCATCGTCCGCGGACAGTGCTGCATCAAGCCGGGAATAGGCACCGACCTAATCAACGTGGTCAGCATAGTTGACCGCTATCTCGAGCACACGCGGATATTCTATTTCGCCAACGCCGGCAACGAGGAATACTATCTTTCAAGCGCAGACTGGATGCCGCGAAATCTGCACAGGCGGATAGAAGTCCTCTTCCCGGTCGAAGACACCAAAATCAGAAGAACCTTGATGGATTTGCTCAAGCTCGAATTGAACGACAAATTCAAGTCGAGAACTTTGCTTCCCGACGGAAGCTACAGCAAGTCTGGAAACCCGAGGTTCAAGAAATCGCGCAGCCAGGAACTCAGCTACGAAATGCTGAAGAAGCTTTCCAAAGCGGGCGCAAAAAAGTCGGAAGAGCTTACAATCCACAAACTTAAACATTAGCAGAAAAGGAATCCAAAATGGAATTCTACGATGCGATCAAGACAAGGCACAGTGTAAGATCCTATACCGGCGAAACTGTCCCGCGCGAAGCACTCGACAGGATCGCGCAGGCTGTCAGCGCCGCCCCTTCCGCCTGCAACATTCAGCCCTGGACATTCCGTGTCATACTCAACCAGGATTTGAGAGCCGCCATTTCATCCGTCTACAAGGCACCCTGGCTTGCCGAAGCACCCGCGATAGTGCTCTGCATCGGCAACAAGGAAGCCGCATGGAAGAGAATAGAGGGCGGAAGCATTTTAGACATGGATATCGGCATTGCCATGGAGCACCTGGTGCTCGCCGCCGCCGCAGAGGGACTGGCAACCTGCTGGATTTGCGCATTCGAAGTGAAGAAGATGAGCGCAGTGGCAGGCATCCTCCCCCCATGGGAAGTCCTGGCAATCTCTCCTCTGGGCAAGGCGCGGACTGTCCCACAGTCGCCTAAAAGGAAAGAAATCTCGGAACTTTTCCGAGTCATAGAATGACAGACAAAACTCAAGATATTTCAGCCGGACAGACAGCCTTGGAGCACGCCGACGGAGCCTCCTGGTCCGCATCGTTTTTTCAATCCGATGCAGAACTTCTCTCCTTTTCGGTCGGCGGAGCAAAGCTCTTCAGCGCGTCCGGCATCCGCAATCACGGCGGCAATATTGAAAATTGCAGATCACTTGACTCCTTGAAGCACCACAGAAACGACGGATTTCCCGGAGGCTCAATTGAATCCGTTTCACACGCTTCGGCACCTTTTTTCACATCCCGATCTTTCGAATACGCCGGAAACAGATTCAAAGTCACCCTTGACGCCGCCTTCCCAAAAGACTACTCTTCGGAGTGTCTCCTCTCCGATGAATTTTGCATAAACCCCGACGTGGCAGAAACAAGCGTGATCTCCGCGCCTGCCGATCTGTCTCCATACTTCAAAAGAGAATCTTATTCCAGATTCGTTCCCGGCACTCCCATTGAGTCAGAGCTGGCTCCAATATCATGGATCTTCAAATTCAGAAACGGAGCCGTCCTCGAAATCGGAACTGGCGACGACATATGGCGCTGGAACATCGCAGAAGCCTTGGGGGCTTCATCCAAATTCTCAGTCTCGAACGAAGACAAGGAAATCAGACTCCTCCGCCGCCCCCTCTTTTCAGAACTCCCAATCCCGACACAGAGAAGAAAATTCCGTTTTACTTGGTTTTTCGCCTGGGATTTTCCAAAACAGAGAAAGCTGGTAGATCCGGGAGAGGAATCCCTAGTCCTCGATCTCGCAAAGGACTTCAACTGGCCGGAAAGCGCCAGGATAATGAAGTCAGACGGAAACACTCTGCCTGTTCCGTGCTTCCATTCGGACATTGTCTGGAACGTCCTCAGAAAGACCATCCGCAAAAATCTGGATTCAAAATACAAGCGAATTGTCTTTAAAAATCCCCCCGTATCATGCGCATGCTTTTCGGCGGCGCATCTGGACCGGGCCAAGAAAAAGTTCCTGGTTCACGGAAACACTGTCGCGCTGATGAATTTCTGGCTCTGGGCGAATCGCCGCCTGAATCCGATCGGCTCAGAATTTCACTTTCTGACGGCCCCGGAAGATGATGCGGCGGCCTCGAGACCTTCCATCAAGGGACTCTCCATTATAAACCAGAACTGATCGGGTGGGCGGAAGCATTCTGGAGAAAAAATGACTAGTTTTTCAGCCAAAAGACGGATGTCGGCCATTTTTTCGCTCGCCCTATTTTGCTCCCAGCTTCTGCCGCTTTTTGCAGAAGTCTATATGCTCAGACCTGGAAAAGAACCAGACTCAGGAGCGGAAGGCCAGGACGAAGCCATGGAGACATCGGATCTTTCGGCTCCGACCGAGCACAAGCTATGGACAGAGCCGTTGATCATCAACGGGATAAGTTTGGAACTCGACGTTTCGCTTGTCGAAGAAACCCTTGATTTCCAGTTCGACTATCTGAAGCAGGAGTTCCCGGACGCCAAGCTTTCGCGGAACTCTAACTCCTTTCTTTTCGAGCGTGAATCCGGGAACGGATTGAAGGAGAGGATCTACTCGGTCGAGACAGGTGCTTTTTTTCCGTCAATGCGCTTCTCAATGGAGATTCCCAAGTCCTTGCCGCAGGATTTCGTCTGCCCGATGGAAATTCCAATTCCTCCGGATTCCACGCCAAAGCTGTGCATACAAATGCCGGCGAGAAACAGCGCGTCGCTTGTGTTCAGCTCGGAAATGGAGCCATATTCCGCGATGTGCTCTATGCAAGCCCAACTGCTTTCAAACGGCTGGAAACAGTTGGAGCAAAGCATTCCGCTCTCATCAGGCGCAAAAAGCCTCAGTTTCGCAAAAGGCTCCCCTATGAGCGTAATATTTGTCGAAGTGCAGGAAAGCGGAACTGGATCTTCCGGCTCCTGTTTCATGAAAACCCTGCAAAAATGAGATCTCATTCTTCGGATTTGCGCTTGAAAGACTCACTAGGCTGGTTTAGCTTATGCGGTCACAAAAAAACAGGGGTTTCGCGCGCTCCATGCTCCGCAGGCAGACCTTGTACTGCGTCCTGAAGCCAATGTAGCTCAGTCGGTAGAGCAGCTCATTCGTAATGAGCAGGTCGTCGGTTCGAATCCGACCATTGGCTCCAATTATT
>DYRX01000080.1 GCA_020718525.1 Victivallis vadensis | reverse complement strand
GCCTGCGAAGATCTGCTAATGCGCCAATACAGGGAAAATAGCTTCCCTGTCACCATAGTACGCCCTTCGCTCACCTACGGTCCCTCGCAGATTCCCCTCGCCGTCGGAAGCTGGAACCATCCATACACCGTGATAGACCGCATGAGAAAAGGGAAGAAGATAATTGTCCCCGGAGACGGAACCTCCCTTTGGACATGCACTTACAACACGGATTTTGCAAAAGGTCTGCTCGGTCTGCTTGGAATGGAAAAGGCGCTTGGGCACGCATTCCATATCACATCTGACGAAGTTCTATCCTGGGATCAGATCTACAGGGAAACCGCACACGCCCTGGGCGTCGAAGCGGACATCGTCCATCTGCCCTCCGAGCTCATCGCCGCATATGCACCCTGGGAACTGGGAAGTCTCCTCGGAGACAAGGCTGTCAGCACAGTCTTCGACAACAGCAAGATCAAAAGGTTCGTTCCGGACTTCAAAGCCACGGTCAGATGGAGAGAAGGCGTAAGAAAAGCAATCGCCTGGCACGAAGAAAACGATGCCAGACGTTCGGTTGACGAGGGTGCAAACGCGCTTTGGGACAGAATGATCTCGGATTACAATAAAATATTGCCGAAAGGGAAATGAATGAAAAAGATGAATCTCGGAATTATCGGGTGCGGCGACTATCTGCGCTGGCAGTTTGAAGACATCAAGAACAGCAGGAATCTCATGGGAAGAAAAATCGCGTCATGCTCATACTTCTCGTCAAATCTCGCCCATCCGGAGCTCAAATGCAGTGACACCGATTTCATGAAGCTCGATTTCGAAAAAAACGGCTCCGCACATCTCTTCATCACCTGGGCGGCCGATCTCGCGGTCTACAGCAAAGACGGAAACGACAGAGAGCACATTGACATCACGTACATGATAACTGACAAGGGTTGGCGCCTCACAGAAGCCTGGGAAAAGGAAGGCTTTGTCATCACCGCATCCAAAAATGGAAAAAGCCTCAAATGGATTGCAAAAGCCTTCAATGCAACCCCGTATGACAGGTTCATTGCCTCTGTCATCAAAGGGAAAGAGCTTCCATCCGACATCCCGGACTTGGCGGAAGCATGCGAAGACATAAAAATCATAAGAAACGCTGAAAAATCTGTGAAGAAGTGAAGATGGAATGCCAGGCTCCGGCTTGAGTCAGAAGAACTCTGCTGTCGGGTTGACGGCGGCGAGCTTCAAGTCTTGCAGATGCGGCACCGCAAAAAAGATCTGGTGAAAGTGGGAGGTATTTCAATTAAGACTTCCTCGCAAGAAATCTTAAACTGCGGCGTGCCGCAGTACGTATTCAGTAAACTACGTTCGTTTTCTGAATACGTATTAAAATAAAATGCGAAATCGCTTTTTATCTAACCATTTTTCTATTAAAATGAAAAACTATAGCTGACTCCTTTCAGGATTTTCTGGGAGCAAAATAATTTATCGCCTTTTGCACCACGACATAGAAAGACGGAATAAGTATTGTCCCGAATATGCATGCGACGAGCATTCCGCCGAAAACGACCGTCCCCAGGGATCTCCTGCTGGCGGCGCCTGCGCCTGCGGCGACAACAAGAGGCATTACGCCCAGAATGAATGAGACCGCTGTCATCATCACCGCCCTGAATCTCAGTTTTGCCGCGAATTCCGCAGATTCCGCCACGCCCATGCCTTTTTCATGGTTTTCCTTCGCAAATTCCACTATGAGAATTGCTGTCTTGCACGCGATTCCAAAGAGCAGGACAAAGCCAACCTGGGTATAGATGTTGTTGTCAATTCCCCAGAGCCAAAGGAAAAGGAGGGAACCGAAGAATGCGACAGGAACCGAGAGCATGACGGCGAACGGGATCATCCAGCTCTCATACTGGGCGACCAGGAACAGGTATATGAAGAGCAATGCCAGACCAAATATGATTGCGGCCTTGTTGCCGGCAAGCTTTTCCTGATAGGAGATGTCAGTCCATTCATATTTCATGCCGTCCGGCAGTTTTGCCTTCGCGATTTCCTCCATCGCCTTCATCGCCTGTCCAGAACTGTATCCCGGCGCCGCATTTCCGTTTATTGTGACGGACGGGAAAAGATTGTATCGGTTGAGGTACTGCGGACCGAAACGGGTTTCCGGTATCACCAGCGTGTTTATTGGAAGCATTTCGCCTTTGTCGTTTCTGACGTGCAGTCCCATGATGTCTCCAAGCTCGGCTCTGTATTTCTCATCGGCCTGCATTTCCACCTTGTAAGTTTTTCCGAACTTGTTGAAATCATTTATGTATGTGTAGCCGGCTAGACCTTTCAGAACGGTGTTAATTTCGTCTATTGAAACCCCCATCTTGAGCGCCTTTTCCCTGTCGAAGCGGAGAAAGATTCTAGGCACATTCGCGCGGAACGTGGAAAACGCCCCGCTTATTTCGGGACGCTGGTTCGCTTCAAAGACAATGCCGTTCATAGCCTGGAAAAGTCTCTGCGGATCTGTTCCCGACGTGTCTTGAATGACGAATGAGAAACCTCCCGAAGTTCCAAGCCCCGGTATTGGAGGAATATTGAAAGGCATGACCATCGCCCCCTGTATTGCCATGAATTCGGCATAGAGCTTCCTGATGATGAAATCCTGGCTCAGCTCTGGCGTCTTGCGTTTCGACCAGTCATCAAGCACTCCTATTATGAAGGCGTTGTTCGAGGCGGATGTCGAGGTAATTATGCTGTAGCCCGTGGTTGCCAGAGAATCTGTTATGCCAGGAACTCCAAGCATGATGTCGGCGGCGTTCTCTGCGATTTTCGCAGTTCTCGGGAGCGCCGCGGCCTCCGGAAGCTGGATGTTCACCATGAATGCACCCTGGTCCTCGGTCGGGATAAATCCCGTCGGAAGCTTTTCATATATTTTCCAGCTTGCAAAGATCAGCGCGGCATAGGCGATCATCACAAGAACGGCCTTTCTTATCATGAACGAGGCGATCTTTGAATATCCAATCGTCGTCAGATCAAAGAATCTGTTGAAAATCCTGAAGATGAAAAATTTCTTTGCGCCGGCCTGCTCCGGCTTCAGCATCACCGCGCAGAGCGCCGGACTCAGAGTCAGCGCATTGATTGACGAAATCGTGACTGCGACAGAAATTGTCACCCCGAACTGGCGGTACATTTCTCCAGTGATTCCTGGGAGAAAGCATACAGGAATGAACATCGCCAAGAGAACAAGCGTGGTTGCGATGACGGGGCTCGTGACCTGCTCCATTGTTTTTCTTGCGGCGTCCCGCGGTGAAAGCTTCTCCTCGGCCATCAGGCGGTTCACATTTTCAATCACTACAATGGCATCGTCCACAACGATCCCGATTGCCAGAATCAGACCGAAAAGAGTTATGAGATTTATTGAATATCCGAACGCGTAGAGCACCGCGAAAGTGCCTATCAGCGAAACCGGTATTGCTATTGTGGGGACGAGGGTCGAGCGCCAGCACTGCAGGAAAAGATACGTGACAAGCACCACAAGAAAGACAGCCTCGAAAAGTGTTACGACAACTTCGTCTATCGAAGACTCTATGAATTTGGTCGTGTCGTACTGGATTCCATAGTCCATGTCGTCCGGGAATGAGCCCTTGAGCTCCTCGAGGCGCTTCTTGCAAGCTTCTGCAATCTGAAGCCCGTTCGCCTCCGGAAGCTGGTAGACCGCAAGCAGGGACGCAGGCTTTTTGTTGAGAAAGCTCTCCGAGTTGTAGTTTTCGGCACCAAGCTCCACCCTGGCAATGTCCTTGAGCTTCACATTGCTTCCGTCCGACAGCGCTTTCACTACAATTTCCTGGAACTGTGAGACCGCGTCGAAGCGCCCCTGCGTCTGAATCGTGTAGCGGAAAGCCTGGTCTTTCGAACAAGGAGCTTCCCCTATCGCACCCGCCGAAACTTGGACGTTCTGCTCTTTGACCTTGCCTATGATGTCGGACGCGCTAAGCCCCAGCGCCGCCATTCTGTCGGGATCCAGCCAGATACGCATGGAATAGAGCGATGCACCCAGCGTTGCCGTGTCACCGACACCCGCAATCCTCATTATCTCGTCCTTGATGTAGATGTTCACATAGTTGCTCAGATAGATCGGATCGTAGGTCCCTTTCGGCGAATACAGGCTTATCACAAGCAGAATGTTGCTGGATTTTTCTTTGACCACTATCCCCTGGGACTTCACTTCGGAGGGAAGCTTCGGCTCCGCAATGCTGACCTTGTTCTGAACATTGACGGTGTTCATGTCCCCGTCGCTTCCAGCCGGAAATGTCACAGTTATCACCGCCGAACCGTCGTCCGAACTTGTCGAGGAGATGTACATCATCCCTTTGACGCCGTTGACCTGCGCCTCTATCGGCTCGACCACCGTTTTGAGGACAGTCTCGGCATCCGCGCCCGGATATTGCGCCGTGATCTGTATCTGGGACGGCGTGATGTTGGGATACTGCGCGACTGGAAGGCTGTAGATTGACACAAACCCGGCAATGGAAATCACTATCGAAATCACTATCGCGAAGCGGGGATGATCTATGAAGAATTTACTTATCATTTTTGGGTTCCGCTGTCCGGACTGTTGAACGTGTATGTGTCGTCAAGCGTTGTCTTGACTGCCGCGCCAAGCCTGACCTTCTGCAAACCTTCGACAAGCACCAATTCCCCCTCCTTCAGCCCTTCCACGACCTCTATCGAGGGTCCGGTTTTGATTCCTGTCCTTATCACGCGCTGTGCAACTTTCCCATCCGGATTCACTACAAGGACAAACTCTCCCGACTGATTTTCCTGGATCGCAGTCTGCGGAATAAGCAAGGCCGGCTTCTGCTCCTTGTCCTTTATGATGACTTTGACATACATTCCAGGAATAAGCAGACTGTTCGGATTCGGGAAAAGCGCCTCGACAAGAATTGTCCCAGTCGAGCTGTTCACCTTGTTGTCAATAAAGCTAAGCTTGCCTTCCTGATCATAGATCTTTCCGTTCTGGAATCTTATAAGAACCGTGTAGTCGCTCTTTTCAGCCGGATCGCTGGCGCTCTTCTCAAGTCTTCTGCCAAGCAGGTCCACCTCATTGATGTTGAACTGCACACGCACGGGATCCAGCTTGACCACATTTGCTAGCCTCTTGCTGGCAGATCCCACAAGATTGCCTTCGCTGTAGGTGAAAAATCCTATTCTGCCGTCAAACGGAGAATTTATTGTGGTATAGCTGAGATTGAGCTTCGCATTCGAGAGGGACGCCTGCGCCGCCATCACATTCGCCTTCGCCTCCGTATATGTGGCGTTCGCATCGTCATAATTTTTTTCAGAGACAACCTTGCTGTCAAAAAGCTTCTTCTGCCTGTTGAAATTAATTTCCGCATTGTCGAAGACCGCTTTTGCGTTCATGAGCGACGCTTCGGCGGCCTCGACTTCAGCCTGGTACTGATCCGGCTCAATCTGAAAGAGCAGTTGTCCCTTCGAAACAGCGCTTCCCTCCGTGAAAGCGATCTTAGTGAGAAAACCCTGCACGCGTGCCACAAGATCAACCTCGTCATAGGCCTTTGTCTGACCTATTATTTCCATGGACGACGCAACATCGCCCTTTGCAACCTTGACGACCGTCACCGATGGAGGCTCCACCAATGGCTTCTCCTTTTCTTCACAGCCTGACACCAGCAATGCAATCAGAAATATAGCTGACAAACTTCTCATGCGAAGCCTCTGTTTTCAATTTTATATTTAATCCATGGAGTCCACAAGCTACAGCGCTTAGACAGCAAAGTCAAGCATCCAAACGGGCATAGATCTACTGCCTATTTTCTTTCTGCTCAAGCGGAGTCGCTGTCAGCATTGGAATCCTATCGGCATGCTTTCAGAATGCAGTAATTGCAGTGCTAATCTTTTTGGCGGGAATCAGCGAGGAACGCAATAATAATCTGGAAATATTCTATAGTTTTTCACTTTAATAGATTCAAATTGTGAATTTATTTTCCATGAAAAACTATAGAATACGTAGCAAAGACCGAAATCTCCGCAACCAAATAAAAAAAGCTCCAGGCTTTAAGAGGCACGACTGCGAAACACGCAAAACAAGGCAAACTCAGTCAGGCATTTCCTGGGAGTCGTCTGCGTCTTTCGCTTCATCCTTTGCTTCAGAAGCCTTGCAGTCGCCTGTGGCACACGCCTTTTTGGAAGAGTCTTTTCCGCAGGCGCATTTATCGCCGCATTTCTCCTTGCACTCCTTGCCGTCACAAGCCTTTTTACACTCTTTCGCGTCGCAGTTCTTGTCGCAGGACTCGCTAGCCTTCTTGTCTTTCGAATCACATTCACATGCGCATTTAGAATCATTCGAAGCGCAGGAAGCTTCAGACTTGTCCGCCTTCGCGTCGTCTCCCGCCGAAGAACAGCATGCTGGTCCAGCATGTGCCGAAAGAGCCAATCCCAGAGCAAGAGCCATCATCAAAGCTATTTCCCGTTTCATTTCAGTACTCCTTCTTAATCTCTAAATTTCAGCACCTAGAAGATCCGCCTACTTGCGGAAGCCCATTTCTGATACCTCACTGTTACAATAGGGTATCATATTTGGGATTCAAGGCTCCCAACAATAAATTTATCATTTTTTATTGTCTCACTTTTTGTGCTTGCATGATTTAGCCAATGAGTGTATGGTAATAAGAGCTTTCGGAAGATTGCGGGTTTTGCATTTTTCATTCACACGAAAGGGAAAATACGCCATGAGCAGACTCTCCCAAAAACATTGCATGACAAAGGACGAGGCTAAAGGAGCCATGTCGCAGTTCCTGGAGTCGGAGGGCTATGACGTCTATGTCAGCTGGGACGCGTATGAATTTTCAGCAAAAGTGGCATTTGGCCTTGTCCTAAATCTCAAAGGTGGAATAACTGACGAAGAGATTATCATTGAAGAGTGCACTGGCTCTATTGCAGACGAAGTGCTAGAGCAGTTCAGAAAACTTATGGCTAGAATGAAATGCATCAAATGATTCCGAACCAGGGAGAGCTCGCAAATCAGCAAGATCAGAGTCCTGCAGACCTTCTCCCATCCGAAGATCACGGGCAGGCCGCATCGGTTGACGATGTTGTCTCCTTCGTAAAAAATCTCTGCCTGACTTTCTCGCATCTGTCCCTTTATCCGCCAAAACATCCGATAGCCGTCGCGCAGATGAAAAAATCTTGGCAGGAGCTTCTTCCAATATTCAAAAAATATGGGGATCTCAGCGTTTCACTCACTGAAGGAAAACTCCTTTTTTTCGCGATGCCTGTCGAAGAAGGAAATCCTGTCGTCTCCAAATTTGCCAGACATTTTGAATCCCTGCATATTCACAGCATCAAGTTCATGAAGGACATAAGCTCCTGGGAATTTTTTCTTTTCTTCAAATTTTTCAGCCAGGACCACAGGCTGATAGAAGAGGAAGGCGGAATAGAGAAGCTTATGCGCGACAATGCCATCACGCATATAGCGTTCAACGCGTCTGTCTACAGAGCCATTGGCGAGGACGAGAAAATCGTAAAGAAATCGGAGGTCTATCGCGGGAGCTCCTCCTCCGACGACGACTCCAAAACTGAAATCCTGCGCTATTTCTTTGAAAAGATGCTCGATGAAAGCAAGGACGAAAGAGAGCTTCTAAACGAGATTAAAAACGATCCGGAAGGACTCGCCGCGCAAATCGTCAAAATAGTGGAAGAAATTGGGAGCGGCGGAAAATATGACCGGGACTCAATGGTAGAGGCGCTTTTGCAGAACATACAAATGGTTTCTGAAACGCTCGGTAAAAAAGCCGAGGGCGAAAGAGACCAGGAGCCGGAAAGCCTCGCGCAGGCTATGCTCGTACTTGAAAACGAGCTGAAAAGAAAATCAAAGGGTCTCTCCTCGAGTTCCTCCATCAGATTCATCAGAAGGATAACCGACGTCGTCTCGTCATACACCGACAAAATCAAAGCCGGAAGGATTCTCGACGAATTCATAAAGAACGAGCGCTCATTGAAATCCGCCGAAAAAATGATGAAGGAGCTCGACATTTCGGGTGAAAGCGGAAAAAACATCCTGAAAAAAATAAAAGACTTGATGAAGGAAAAAAATCTCGACGAAAATCAGCTTCTCCAGCACCTCGAACAAAGCATTGACGAAAAAAAGACTAGAAGAAAAATCAGCAGGGCTTTTGTTCCAATCGAGGAAAAAATACGAAAAAAGATTGAGTCTGATTTTGGCGGCATCAAAGACAAGGACAAGCTTCTGGAATATTTGGGAAACCTTTATTCCAAAGAATTCAACGCCAGACTCGAGGAAAAGACAAGAGAAATAGAACTGCGCGCCAAAAGGGAACATGAGCTAAGCCAATCATTCGAAAAGATTTTAGGCGTTGCAGGCGTCGGATTTCTCATCCTTGATCAAAACGGGGTACTGCAAGCTTCCAAGCATGCCGAAAGACTTCCATTCAAAGCGCTTAAAGGTGAAGCCTTCGATCCGGACTCCCTCAAAATGTTGGAGGAATCCTCTGACAACGCCTCCTGCAAAATTGGAGACTGCACTGTCCTAAAAATCATTAGAGGAGACGACTCAAAAATTGAGTCCGTAATTTTTCAGTAATCAACTGCGGCTTTCAGCCGCATAGAGCTTATTCGAACTGCGATTGCACCAGCGACGGCGACTGAACACGAAAAGTTTTACTGTTTTATGCGTTACGCTAAAAAAGCATAATTCCGAAACGAATTCAAAAATCCAAATGCGAAGCTCAAAACTCGATTCACTACTGTCTTATCTCCTTGCGGGATCTGGAATGGAATCTCATTGAATTCCACCTTGCCCTGTGGAAAGCCGCTGAGAGAATTTTCCTTCCCCTGGTCTGTCCAGCCACCCTTGCCGTCTCCGGCAGGGGTTTCATCAACAAAGCCGCTGTTGCAGTATTCCGTAATTGACAACGGAGTGAAGTCTGCGGCGGAGATATCCAGCGCCACGAGCATCTGGAGGAGAAGTTTTGGAATTTTCATTGATATACCATTTTATCATTTATCAAATATTCCGCATGCTTTCACTAGCTCTCCGGCGACAATTATCGCACCGAGATTGTTGAGATGATTGCCGTCGCTGTAGATGTTATGCCCGTGGTATTGTCTATAAAGCTCTTCGGATTTTGCGAACAGCGCATCGCCGATATCAACTGAATGCACGTTTATAAATTCCTGCGCAAGCTTTTTTTCAATCTCATAATATGGCAGTCTGTTCTTATATTTTTTAGCGGAATCTTCGCTGGCATTGGCGCATGGACGGAATCCAAGAACAAAAACAAGACTTGCGTTCCATTCCGATATTTTGGCAACGTAATCTCTCAGAATATTTTCGAAGTCCTCCGGCGGAATTTTCTGTGCGGCATCATTTCCTCCGAGCGTAATGAAAATCCAGTCCGGCCTGATTTTGTCCACCACCGCTTCAAAACGTGCTGAAATGTCTCTGCACGTCGAACCGCCGACAGCAGAATTGTTGAACCTCAGATTTAGTTCCGGACGCCAGGCAAAAAACAGTTCTGAAAAAATGTCCGCCCAGGAGCGGTGTGAGTTGCTTATTCTGAGCCAGGGCCACTGATCCATTGCTGGCGGCATCCTCAAATAGGTGTTGCTATCCCCTTCAAAAAGTATTTTCTGTTTAGCCTTGAATCTGATTTCCTTGTTCATATTATTTCTCCGCCGAGTAAGTTAGGAGGGGAAGTCCTGCCGGATTGACCAGATTGCCGATCGGATGATTCGCAAAAGAATATCGCACCGCAAGCGGCTCAGGCACTTTTTCCGAACTTAAATAAATCTTCGTCCCATCAATCTTGACATTGTCCGCCCAATAAAAGATCTTGTCCCTTCCTGCAAGAGCAAAGCCTGCAATTTGTCCGCCATCGCGCGTCCTGATTCCGACAGCGTCATCGTTGAGGACTAGAAGTGCTCCGCCGTCTGCTAAATTCGCAGAAATGATTCTAGGGCATGATCTTGCAAATATTTTGTCCCTATAAACCTTGTCCATTGCGCAAAGGAAAAGGCGTTCGCCAGCCAACTGCTTGCGGTGCGGGTGTATCTGCCAGTCGCCCTCGGAGTCCTCCTTGATGTCAATGACCGAAACTTCCCAGACATTTTTCAGTGAGAGAGCCGCCTGCTGGGCATTTCTCAGAAATGGCCACGGATCTTCTTCGGATGGCTTTTTCTGTTTTGGACCGAAGTTGTGAAGTTCCACAAATAGAAATGGCATTTCGGGACTGCCCCATTCCTGACGCCAGGATTCGATCAGCCCCGGAAATAGCTTCGCATAGCTTTGCGGGTCATAGGCATTGCCTTCGCCCTGCCACCAGACAAATCCCTTTGCCGTATATGGAACAGCCGGGGCGACTGTTCCGTTGAAAAGCGTGCCAAATCTCCAATTCTCCGGATTCTCGGGCTTTTTCGGGGTTTCAGGAGCTTTTTCTCCATCGGACTTTGCCTTTTCCGCAGTCTTTTCCCATTCTTTCATGTTTTTTTCATATGCCGCAAGCTTCTCTGGATAAGCTTTTGTCTCTTGGGCGATGCGGAGCAGTTCATCCTGAAAATGCGCATCTGCGAAATTCGCAGGAATGAACCTCTGAACTGCAACTCCCGGAACCGCAAGATGGACAATTCCAACCGGCACTTTGAGCTGTTCCCTCAGCCCCCGCGCAAAGAAGAACGCAGTGGCAGGGAAATCTCCGACGCTCTGCGGAGTGGTCAGATCCCATTTTGCGTTGACAGTGCATTGTCGTGCGTCAGCGGCATAGCCTGCCTCTCCAGGAGCGGTGTTCGCATCCCAGATGCGGAGGGATGGATCGTTCATCTGATTTTTGAATTCGCCGTATCCTTTGCTCTTACTGCATTGCCACCACATGTTGCTCTGTCCGCCTGCAATCCAGACTTCGCCAACTGCGACATTGCGAATCTCGCAGTTTTCCGATCCGCGTATTGCCAATATTTCATTTTCAGCCGCATCGCCTGTCGTTATTTTCAGCTTCCAGGCACCGTTTTCTCCGGCTAGAGCCTCTGCTGTTTTTCCGCGGAAGCTGACGGAGACTTCTTGTCCTGGCTTGTCCCAGCCCCAGACTGCCGCTTCACAGTCTCTTTGCAGGATCATATTGTCTGAAAAAATTGAAGGAAGTTCCATTTTGCTCCTCTCCGCTGTGCAGACAGACGCCGCGCACAGAATGGCAGGCAAAACTGTCCAAGTCCTAATTGTCATGTGCAAGTCCTTGTTTTTCTGAGAATTATTTTTTTGTTCCGGTCGAGATTGCAAAGAGAGCTGGTGCACCTACCTCCAGCTTGCCAGCACGGCTGAATTCAAGTGATTTTACCTTTTTTTCCGGATGGGGATTCTTCCATTTCATGGCCTGAAATACTCCGTTGTTTATTGATACCACTATAATACTTCGAATCATTGGATTTGAAATTCAAGTTCTTGTCAAAGAGAGGAAATAGCTCCTGACTGCTCATTATCCTCCTCGACGTGGCGGCGATGCAATTCCGCTTTGATCTCGGCAATGCGTTCTCTGGTGAGAGGATAGCTCCATATGATGAGCAGTGCAAAAAGCAGAAGTGCGGCAGGACAAACTGATATTCCGGGTGCTCCGGGTTCATGCATATCCACTTCATAGCAGTGCCGATAGCCATCCAAATAATGGCGGCCTGCAGTACGCGGTGCTTCTGAAAACGGTTGCACGCCCAGTTGATTATTGGGAGCATCAGAAAGCCAAGTCCCCAGGCAACCATGCTCACCCAGGCACCGAGAGTGGCGCCGGAAAGCGCGGAGCGGGTTACCCAGTAGACATTGAGGAAAAAGCCGATTTGCACAAAGACACCGTTCACAAGTCCTATAAAACAGTAGATGAAGCATATCTTCAGGAAATGTACGCTTTTGGCAACCTCCCATATTGAACGGAAGAGCTTGACTTTCCGCTTCTTGTGAACTGATATCTCGGTCCGCTCCCGCACAAACCAGCACATCAAAACTGTGCTTGGAATACCAATGATGCAGGCAAATACCGCTACCCAGAGCAGTCCTTCCATCGCAGTCGCAAAATAAAGCGAGAAGCATAGGACCGGAATCCATGGTGCCACTAGTCCGGCAATCTGGTTTATCAGTGCGCGGTAGGTGACAACCAAGGTGCGCCCGCTGTAAGACGGACAAAGTTCAATCCCCAAGGCGAAATAGGGAACCCCCTGCATGGTGCTCAGCGCAGTGAAAATAAGAGATACGACGAGTACAAAAACTATCAGGTCGCGCTGTTCGTAGTTTTTCGGATCCAGATAGGCGGTAAAACCATCCGCCAAATTTTGCCAGATGCTTTTTTTCTTCGACGGAACGGGCAAAGGCTGAGGCTCCATCGTGAAAATATCTTCTAACGGATGAAGACCTGCGTCCGCAAATGCAGTTGCGGCTAGCAAAGACGCCTTGGCGCGGTCGGCAAGAAGAGATTCATCATTTTTTGCCTCCCCATGGACTGCCAGGATATGCCCTGCAACAAATTTTGCCGCAATGGCATTGCTCCTGGCGCGGTCGGCTTTTGCTATCAGCTCGTCGGCTTTTGCCTGCTTTTCGTGCGCCGCTTCAGAGAGACCTCCCGCAATCTCCAGACGCCTGCTGTCTGATCCGCCCGGAGCAGACTTCAGCTCCTCGAACTGGGCTTTCTTTTTTGCGGCATCTCCAGCGCGCTCCGATGCATCCTCCCGTAGGACAGGCAGATTCTTCCCGATTTTTGCATATGCATCTTCAGCCGATATCCTGATGCCCTTAAGCATCTCGATGATTTTTGACTGGACAGCGGGCTCGGCACTATCTATCTGCTCCAAAGATTTAAGCGCAGTTTTTCGGGCAGATTCAGCTTCGGAGATCCCCTCGTTCGCATATTTCTGCGCCTCCATCACTGGGTTGGACGTGAGATGTCCACCATGCGGCATGAACATGCAGATCAGCACGAGAAGGGAAACCCTAAGTACTCCTCCAACAAGGATGTATGGACGGCGGCGCCCCCAGCGTGAACGGGTGTTGTCGGTTATATACGCCATGACAGGGTCTGTGACGCTGTCCCACAAGGTCTTGACCGCCAGAACCAGCCCTATCAGGAGTGGATTGACATGCATCGCCACTATCAGGACACTGTTAAGGATATTGAAGAACTGGTCAGAGATGGAATTTTCAATACTGCCGAACGCATACAGCGCAACTTCCCCTTTGCTGGCATCCTGAGGTTCCGGAGGGATATTCTGTTCGTCTGCTCTTTTCAAAGAGGGATCTTCATTCTTCTCTGCCTGATCTGTCATTCCAGCTCCTTAAAAGTTTTTTCATTCCGCTAAACTAACAGGATTCGAGAAAAACTGCTCCCTTGATTTTATAATTCTCTGACTGTATCCTATTAGATGAAGCATTTATTCTCAATCTCGAAGTCCTGAACAACGCCTGCGGGATGGACGCAGGCATGGGGCGTTGGTTCATGCCATATAGCCATATTCGTCAATCGGGGCGTTGAATCCGCAACTTGGGATCTGAAGATACATCCCCCCTTGCGTCCGAAATTCAGAGATCCGAAGCTCTGTGATTTTTCAGTGGCACTATTTTGCTTTTTTTAGCCGCAACGCGGCTATGTGATTGTTATTCGCTGATTAAAAAGAAGATACGCTTAAATTTTGCAGTTTTTAACGATGTCGCTGATTCAGATGTCTGAAGGGAGATGTGCTTTCGGCAGTAGTATGCCACTTTCGGCGAAAGTGGCTCAGGAGGAAGCAGAGAAAGGCACTTTTGGCAAAAGCGCCATACCGGGTGGCTCCGCCTAGAACAACAGCGATTTCCACAATCAGCTAG
>DYRX01000079.1 GCA_020718525.1 Victivallis vadensis | reverse complement strand
CTGTGTCTATCTGATGGACGGCATGACCGTCTCCAACTACCAGAATTTCTATTCTCTGAAGGATGTTGATCCGGCTATAAAGTGGAATGTCGTGAAACTTCTCGATTTCAATGGCGACGGCAAAAACGACATGCTTTGGGAAAAGACAGACACGCATAAGGCGATGGTCTATCTCATGGATGGATTTGCGATTTCAGCAAGCGGAACCGTTTACAACAATGGGACTGATTGGAAAATTTTGAAACCGTGAACAAGATTGTTTAAATAATGATTTTTTTCTGTTTTGGCTTGACTTTGTGAATGTGTGTGGTATAATTTCCAAAACAGTAATATGAAAGTTTAAAACAATTAGAAGGGGGAGAAATGTTTTTTGCACAAAAATCAAAAGTTGGTATTGCCTGTGCAATGCTATTGCTTGTGTCGGCAATGGTAAATGCGGCAAATCAGACAGTTACAAATCTCAATGACAGCGGGGCAGGATCGCTTAGGCAAGCTGTCACCGATGTCGGCACTGGAGAGAGTATCAATTTTTCTTCTGGGCTTTCCGGATCTATTGTGCTCAGTACTGGCCAGATTACAATAGCGAAAAGCATGACGATAGACGCTACTGGAGCAATTATAACAGTTGACGGCAATGCAAGCTCCCGGATTTTTTACATTTCTGATAATGCAAATACCCTGAATATCACCATATCCAATCTGACAATTACAAATGGCAGGGCATTCACGGCGGACAGCAATGAAAACGCAGGTGCTATTTATAATAGAGGTGAAAACTTGACCTTCAATAATTGCACCATATCAAACAGTGTAGTCGTGGGCGACTCATCATCCTCGGGTTCACGCACCGGCTACGGTGGTGGGATACGGTCGGATACAACGAGCGGAAATGGGACTCTTACGATGAACAACTGCACAATCTCAGGCAATACCGCGATGGGGATAAAGGAAGGGACTTATGAGGCACACGGCCAAGGTGGCGGAATCTGGTCAAATTGTCCGACAACGCTTTCCAACTGTCTGATTGACAATAACCAGGCGACAAGAACTGGAGGAACTCTTACCCCTTTCGGGGGCGGGATTTATCTTACCTCAAATACTCTTTCCATGACATCCTGTACTGTTTCAAACAATACAGGGGGGCATCAGGGCGGCGGAATCTGCCTGAACACCGTAATTGGTGCACATTCTATTTCTAAATCAGATGTCAATGGCAACACATCCACTTATGCAAACGGTGGCGGATTATATTTTTCAGGAAATGCAGGTTCATCACTGCAGGTTTCAGATTCCTCATTTTACAACAATCTCGCTAGTTCAAATGGCGGAGGATTATATTTTTCGAACGCTGTTTCAAGTGTTGTAACTGTTGTCCTGCAACGTTCTGCCATATATTCAAACAGGCTCGAGACAGCATCGGCAACGGGCAATCTTTATGGAGGGGGGATCAGCGCTTATTGTCAAAACACCGGTACCCTGTATTTGACTTTGAAAAATTGCACTGTCACGGGAAACACGCTCAGTAAGACAGTAACGGGAGCAGGCACTGTAAATGGCGGTGCCATATATTTGGCAAGGCAAAACAATACCGCAAACATGGATTTCTATGCCTATAACTCGACTATTACTTCGAACGATGCCACATCTGTAGATGCCGCAAATGGAAGGACTGGCGGAATAAGCAGTCAGGCTGGCTTTGTGACGTTGGTCTCAACAATAGTGGCGGACAATACCGACTCAACTACGGAGGCAACCTATGGTCCAGATATTTTCAGGGGGAATTTATCTCTTATGTCCAATGGTGTAAGCTCTGTGACGATTGATGACGGCGGATCAGGCTATGGGACTGCGCCGACGATTGGATTTTCGGGTGGTGGCGGTACTAATGCAGCAGGAACAGCCGTGTTGACGGATGGTGCTGTCACAGCTATAAATATGACCAATTACGGATATGGCTACACAAGTGCTCCGACAGTGACATTCGTAGGTGGTGGCGGTTCTGGAGCATTGGCAACGGCAAACGTGACATCCTCCACCGAAGAATACAATCTTATCGAGACGGCGACAGGCGGGCACGGCATAAAAAATGGTATAAACAACAATATCGTGGGTTCGGATCCGGCATTGAATCCGCTCGCCGACAACGGTGGACTTAGCAAGACGCAGTCTCTTCAAGTCACCAGTCCAGCAATCAATGCTGGCTCAAATCCGATGTCTCTAACGACTGATCAGCGCGGTTCCGGTTTTGTCCGCACGTTTGGAGCTGGAACTGATATTGGGGCGTTTGAGCTTCAATCTAAGAATTGGGATCTCAACGGAGACGGCAAGAGCGATGTGGTCGCAGATGATTCTGCTACATACTATGGCTATCTCTATTTGATGAATGGGGCGACACCTTCCGCAAGCGATAACATATATCGCAATACAAATCCAGATTGGTCTGTTGCTGGAGTTGCCGATTTCAATGGAGATTTCAAAGCTGATCTAATTTGGGAAAGTGCGAGCACTGGCAAATCTATGATCTATCTGATGAACGGTTTTACTGTAGTCTCCGTTGGCACGATTTACAATGGAGGCACAGGCTGGAAACTTGACAAACTCGGCGACTTCAACGGCGATGGCAAGTGCGATATCCTCTGGAAGCATCCAGTTACCGGACAGGGAGCAATCTATATAATGAACGGAACAAGCGTATCGGATTCATCCTCCATCGCGAGAAAACTTGATTGGGAAGCCAAGAGCACAGGCGATTTCAATGGAGACGGAAAAGCAGACATACTTTGGGAAATAGCAAATAAAAATGGTATTCTTTATCTGATGGACGGGAAAAACATATCAATTCAGGGTGATGTCTATCTCAGAAGCGGAAACTGGATTCCTGAATTCTTTGCAGACTTCAATGGCGACGGAAAATGCGACATGCTCTGGCGCGACACAGTTGCCAATTCCGGCTACATGTATCTCATGAACGGTCTCTCGGTTGACAGCCAAGGCTACATCTATACAACGCCTCCAGCATCCGCAGGCTGGTCAGTCATCCAGTCCGGCGACTTCAATGCGGACGGAAAATCCGACCTGCTCTGGCAGAACAGCCTCACAGGTCTTGGTTCGATTTGGCTCATGAATGGTCTCACAATGCTCTCGAGTGGAATGCCTTATACTGTCAAGAATCCTGATTGGCAGGTCTTGAGATTGCTTGACTTCAACGGTGACAATAAGGCTGACATTATCTGGCAGAACACTTCGACCTTGAAGGCGATTGACTACATCATGAACGGAGTGTCTATTCAAGCTACTGGAACAGTTTTCAGCAACAGCACCAGGACGGTTATTGATCCGTTTCTGAACCAGTAGGATATATCTGTGGCTAATTGAAAAATTCCAGAAATGGTTCTGGTTTGTCGTTAGTATTCACTGAAGCGTGTGCTGTTATATACTTTCAGATCAAAACTACAGTTTTGCGATTGATTCAAATGCGCAAATAATGATTTTTTATGTTTCGTTTTGATTTCGTGAATGCAGTATTTTGTTTTTAAAACAGTCATATGAAAGGAAATGGAATGGTTAAATTTATTGAGATGTCGAGTCGTCGCACATTAGCTGTAGGTCTTCTGTTATTTCTGACGGGATTTACTGCTTTAGCTGAGCCTGTCGCTGAAAATTCGGACACAATCATAGCTGTCGCAGAATTGCCTAAGACGAGCGACTGGATGGATTCATGGCAATTGCAGACCCGTGACGGGAAGGAAGGGTTGATGTTGACTGGAGACAAAAGATCAGCGCGAGTGCTTGCAAGTGTGAAAGGTGAAATCCC
Organism: Victivallis vadensis; assembly: GCA_020718525.1. Lineage (GTDB taxonomy): Bacteria > Verrucomicrobiota > Lentisphaeria > Victivallales > GWF2-50-93 > DYRX01. The sequence continues at coordinate 10,023 of DYRX01000079.1, read as the reverse complement.
GACAGAAGGGCGCGTATTTCTGAGGATAACATATTTCAATCATGAAAACATGAAGCCGTTCACTGCCGGCATTTGCAATTGGGGCAGTTATAACACAAGGCCTTTTAGTCCCAATGGTCAGAAAAATACCTGGCAGACGGTCGAGGCACCGTTCTGGGCGATTGACCTGATGGCAAACCTTGAGGGAGATGGGAAGAAGATACGGACTTCAGTCAGTGATATAAACAATTGCGATCTAATAATAAGCAAAATAGAAATTATAAAGCCAGCCAGGGAACGCATTCTAAAAGAGTTTAGAGAATACGTCCGGAAAAGCACGGCGGAAGCATTTAAAATAGCCGATTCCGGAAAATATCCCAAGGCGCCATACGATTTCAAGGAAAGCAATTTTTCTCCATCATCCGCTGACAAGGCGTGCGGAGCCGCTCCGTTCATGCGCAATTATGTACAGCGGATATATCCGGCGAGTTCTCCATCGAAGGAAGAAAAAGTTCTGGAAACATCTGTCAGGATGACCTCCGGCGAATATGAGCCGTGTCAGATAGGAATCAAGGCGCTTAAGGACTTCAAGGAATGCAGTGCGCGCTTCATCGGTAAATTGCCCAAAGGTTTGGAAGGGGAAATCAGATGGGTTGAATCTGTCCCGCTGAGGTTTGGTACGTATAACGGATCAAAGGAATGGCAGATTCAGCCGAACAGGCTGTGGCCGGCGGAAATATTTCCGACATGTGAAGTGAAAAGCGGAGATGCACAAGCCTGGTTTGTGACGTTCAATGCATTGGACGATATCAGGTCTGGAAAATATCCTGTTTCAATCGGGATTTTTGAGGGCAAGGAAAAAATTCTGACGTTCGTGATAAATGTGGAAATTCTTCCATTCAGGCTTCCCACCGTCCGGGAACTTGATTATGCGTGGGGATTCTACAAGTCAACGATTTATGACAAGCTCGAAGTTATAGACCAGGTAGAGCATGGAGTGAACAGCGCAAGCATGTGGCCAATGGTACTACCTAAAAAAGATGGCAGAACGACCTTCGAGTTCTGGGACAAATATTTTGTAATGCTGAACAGTCTCGGAATGAATCATTCGTTTGTCTTGTTTATGGGAGCAAAAAGATACGGCTACACTTTTGGGGACGATTTCAAAGATGGGGGCGTGATTGAAATTTTAAAACACATCAATCAGTGCGTATCCGAGGGCAAATATCCGAAAAATTTCTGCGTGAGCATTGACGAGGCGGTCTGCAACAATGACAGGTTCAACGATCTCAAGAGACTTTTTAGCCAGGTCAGGGAAAATGCTCCATTGCTGAAGCGTTTCGGAGTTTCCCTGAACAGGCATGACTGGGCGAAGGCGCATACGGGAATAATTGATGTGCTTTCATGCAATGGGAGTTTTAATGAAAACAGCAAATGGTGTGCCCAGGAGAGATGCAAAATATTTACGTACTGCACTTTTACAGGTAGAAGCATGCCTGGTGCGGCAAGATTCAACAACGGCTTCAATCCGTGGCGTTACGGAGCTTCGGGCACCATCGGCTGGGGGACGGACTGGCTTTATGAAAATCCATACAACGATCTCGACTACAGCGAATCCGATCAGAGCGTATATCTGCCGAACTGGCTTGGCAGGCCAATCGCCACACCTGCCTGGGAAGCCTATCGGGAGGGGATAGACGACAGACGCTACATAGAAGTCTATGCGGGGCTTGTCAAGGAGGGGAAAGCCGATGGAAAACTGCTTGACGACCTTAAGGCATTTCTGGCCGAGGAAAAACTTTCAAGCGAGGACAGGGTGGGCCAGTCAATCTTCCAGGCAACTCTCGGAGATGATTTGAAACTTGTGCTTGCAAGGAACAGATTGATAGATGGCATAATAAAAGCAAAAAAATAAAAGGATGCTTCGAATTTGAAAAAGCTGTATGTTCACATGATAGGGAACGCACATCTTGACCCAGTCTGGATGTGGACATGGCCTTTCGGGCTGGATGAGGCGATCAACACGAGCAGGACAATGCTTGAATTGCTGGATGAATTCCCCGATCTCATGGTAACGCGCGGAGAAGCCTGGCTTTATGACAGTGTTCGGCGAATAGCCCCTGATATTTTCATTAAAATAAAAAAACGCGTCGAAGAAGGACGCTGGGCAGTAGTCAACGGATGGTGGATACAGCCAGACACTAACCATATATCCCCGGCCTCCTTCATCAAACAGGGGGAGATTGGAGGGGCGTGGTTCCGTGAACATCTTGGTGTTTCTGTGAGGACGGGCTATCAGGTCGACAGTTTTGGGCATGCCGCCATGATTCCATCTTTTCTTCGCAAGGCGGGTATGGTAAATTATATTTTTGGCCGTCCCGGCAGTGAAATCTTCGAACTTCCAGCAAATCTCTTCAACTGGTCTTCGCCAGATGGAAAAACTGTCATGGCATTCAGGATAGAACGTTCATATTGTTCGAGGAACTTAGATGGACTCAAGAGCAACATTGATGCGGCAATTTCCACAGCGAACCGCGAGGTCGGCCACACGATGTGTTTTTACGGAATAGGAGATCACGGCGGCGGACCTTCCCGCAGTCAGATAGAATGGATAATCTCGAATAGAAATTATTCTCGGGATATAGAACTTGTATTTAGTCATCCGGACATGTTTTTCGAAAAAGTTCGCAGGACAAAAGTCAAACTGCCGGATTACTGCGGGGAAATGCAGTTCAGTATGCCGGGCTGTCATTCAGTCATGCATCGCGTCAAGCAACAAAATCGCCAAGCTGAACTACTTGCGTCACAAGCTGATGCAATAATAAAGAAGTTTCCGGAATTGGCTCCGGAGGGTTCTGCCGCACGTGTCCAGGAAGCCTGGACAAGGATTCTCTTCAACCAGTTCCATGACATACTTGCAGGAACCTCGATCGAACTTGCATATGAACATTCGAGAGACGAGATAGGGCTTGCAAAAACAATGACACGGGAAATAATAGTGGATATTGCAAGGCGCAAAATGCTTGAGCTTGGCGGGGATCCACATCAGCGTATCATTCTCCAGAACATTGCAGATCTTCCATTTTCAGGATGGGTTGAACTTGAACCTTGGCTTGGGAACATCAAGCCAGAGGATCCAGTCACTTTCCTGGACGAATCCGGGAAAAAATTGCCGTCCCAGCAACTTGCCGGATCTGCCGCCGAAATCAAGATGCGAAGATTCCTTGTACATGTGGAAATCTCAGCCTTTGGAAGAAAAGTAATCAGACTCCAATACAAATCTCAGGGAAGCCTGGACTCCGACATTGAACGCAGGAAAAACAGACTGGGGAACAAATTTGTTCAATTTTCAGTTTCACCAAAGTCAATTTCAGGGATTCTTCGTAATAAACTTTCTTATATCAGGAGGAACGGCATAAGGATTTTGGCATTGGAAGACAAATCAGACACCTGGGGGTCGAACACGGCAAATTTCAGTTTCAACGGGAAAATGCTCGGGGAATTCCGTAGCACGGACGGATGGAAATTTATCGAGAATGGTCCTCTGAGGGCGACCTTGGCTTGTGAAATGTTCCTGGAGAAATCAAGTCTGATGCTAAAAGTTTCTCTTTGCGCTGAAGATCCTGTGATCAGAATATCCATGCGTCTTCTCAACAATGGAAGCCATCGGGTCTTGAAAATGATGATTCCCCCAGCCTTCAAGATTCTGAAAAGACTCGATGGGGTTCCAGGTTGCCGCATAGAAAGACCTCTCGACGGAAAGGAGTACCCGATTTTCAATGAGATTCATCTTATAGGTGAAAAACAAGTCATGTCGCTTGTGTCGAAAGATGTCTTCGGCGCCGATGTCCAGCCGGACGGTGAGATGCGTCTGACATTGCTGAGAGCGCCAACTTATGTGCATGACGTGAATTTCAGCACGGGTCTTCCTGACAAGCTTATCTATCCAAGCACAGACCAGGGGGAACATCATTTCGAGATTTCTCTGATACCGTCATTTAGCAGAAAAGACGCACTTGCCCTGGCCGACAAGGAAATGACAATGCAATCCGACCCGATATGGCATGCCGAATTCACGAAAGGGATGCCCAAATAATAATGCCATATATCGGATTGAACTTGAATAAAATGGGGGAACTCTTGAAAATGAAAGTAATTGGAAGAGATAAGTTTGTAGGAACGCTTTCTCCGCTTAATAACCCGGCGGACCTGGTAAAGCTTGGAGAAATCCTGCTAGTCGAGATGCCTTCCGCCGCCGGAGGCGTTTTTGACTGCGCCGGAATCTCGTCGAATCCTTCCATGTTTTTCAACCCCATGACAGGTCCGATATTTGTCGAGGGGATAGAGGTGGGAGACACAATTGGATTGAAAGTACATGAGATCAGGGCTGTCGGATATGGCAAGCAGGGCGATGTCGTGCATATGCCTAGGAACGGAAGACTTCATTTCCTGGGCAACCTCTCAGTTGCGATGGAGCCCAGCATTGGATGCATGGGCGTGTCTCCATCTGAAATTACCGAGGAAATTTCTTCGCATGATTCCGGAAAATGCGGCGGAAACATTGATTGCCGCGATTTTGCCGCAGGCGCAACGATCTTTTTCAAGGCGAAGCTTCCAGGTGCCATGTTCTCGATGGGGGATGTACATCTGGCAATGGGCGACGGAGAAGTGGAAGGACAGGGCGTGGAGTCCGCGGCAGACGCCGTCATTTCCGTCTGGAAATGCCATCTTTCTCCATCCGAATATCCCTGGCTCGTGCGTGGCGGTGAAATAATGTGCATAGGCTCGGATGAAAATATGGCGACAGCGATTCATCTCGCCTACGAGGGATTAATATCCCTGCTGGAAAATCTTTTTTCTCTTTCACGCGCCGAATCCCAGGCAAGGATTGGACCGGCCGGATCGGTTCGGATCTGCCAGTCATGCTGCAGGATCAAGACGGTAAGGCTCTGCCTGCCTCTTGATCTGATGGGAATGAGCGAGGAAGGTTTCCTGGAGAAATTCCTAGAGCAGAAAAGATGATCTTTCCGTGTTTTGATTCCACCTGGCATTTTGCAGTTATTTCATGGATAATAAATTCACAATTTGAACTTATTAAATGGAAAACTATAGTTAGCCGACAAAAGGGGGTTTCAATTAATTTAATTTCCCCAGCAAGTCTTGCTTTTCTTCCTGGGAAAGCCCGGATTTATTGAGCCATTCGAGTGCGGTCTTGCGATCTGTTTCCGACCATTTTTTTACGAGAGCTAAAAGAGGATAATTATTTTCTTTGCTCTCATTGTAGAGTTTCAAAGCCCATTCCGCAGCGCCATAGGGGTCTTGTGAAATCCATCCTCTTATAAGACCTGTGACTGCTATTTTTTGATGATCTTGATTTGAAAGTTCCAGCGCCCAATTTGCCGCCGAATAGGGATCATTTATTCCCCAAATCCTCGAGAGGGAGGCGATCGCATTTAGTTTTCCGTCTGAATCCGGCAACGATAGAGTCCATTTCGCGGATGCATCCGGATCGCCGTATGCCCATCCTCTCGCGAGACCGCTGATTGCGGAACTTCTCAGCTTTTCATCCTGGATAGAAAGAACAAAGTCTTTAGCGGCAGAAGGGTTGTTCATCGCCCAAGAAATGGCCAAATGGAAAAGGGCTGGTTTTTTGTCAATTCCTTCGCCTAGTCCAAGCACCCATTCTGCGGCGGATTCCGGAGCTTCCAGTCCCCACTGCCGTGCCACGTATGCGACTGCGTCATTGCGCTTAGCTCCCTCCGGCATTGCAAGAGCCCACTGGGCGGCGGACTGCGGATCGCGATGGATCCAGTTTTCAAGGATCTGAGACAGAAGCGAGTCCCGGAACTCGCCCTCTGGCACAAAATCTAAAGCCCAGCCTGCCGCGTCCCGGGGAGAGCCTGCACTCCAGACTCCGCATATTCTCGAAAGGGCGTATTCCAATTCCTTCCCTTTAAGATTTTTCAGTGCCCAGTCGGCGAAAGCTCCGGGCGAGTCTTTGCCCCAATCTTTGATAAGCCCGCGCAAGGCGCGAGAGCGATCAGCCCCGGAAAGGGAGAGAAGTCTTCGTGCATCTGCGTCAAAAGACTTCACAGTTGCAGATTCTGAAACAGAGGATGCTTTTTTATCTATTTTGTCATCCATTTCGCTGTCTGCAGACAATGGATCAGAAGGTAGATCTGGGAGCTTGGAAGCAAGTGAATCAGTATTTTCCGAAACTTGGATCTTAGCACCGTTCTTGATGCGAAAATACTCGAATATGATCAGATCGTTAAGCAGAAGAACAACCGCAAAAATTGCAATCGTCCGCCAGTTCCAGGATTTTTTTCTTTCTTTATTCATCTGCAGTCGAAGACTATTTTTGCGTATTTCCCGTATTCCGTATATGTCCTCGTTCAACGGAAATACAACTTTTTGTCTTTCCCCCTAGTTGAATTCGCATCATGCAAGCATAGATTAGCCTCAGGCACTTTTCATTTCAAGAGGAGCGGAAGATTAATTTAAATTATTTCAGTCCTTTTCATATGACTTTTCTTTCTTGCCTCTTCAACCTTCAGGCATCTGAATCCGTGGCGCGATGAAAATCGGCTGAATATTGCTGTATTCGCTTCATTTGGCATTTGCCAAGAGGGGCAACATTCCCATACCGGGAGATGGCGGTGAGAACAAAATTCTTGAGGGTACTATTAGCGCCCCTGCTCTTCGCAGTCGGAGCATTTCAGACGCACGCCCAGACGAAGATCGCATTTGCTCCGGACGATGACCTCGAAACGATCCGCCAGAAGATAAAGGACAACGGATACAACTTCACCGTGCGCGAGAATTGGGTCTACAATCTCTCCAAGGCGGAAAAGGCGAAGATCTTCCCCCTCAAACAGCTTCCACCTCAAGACCAGCGGACCATCGCCCCGTTCAGCGACTCCAGCCTGGGCATGATGAGAAAGGCACCCGCAGGCTTCGACTGGCGAAACTACAATGGGCACAGCTATATAGGCGCAGTCAGAAATCAGAAACGGATTGGATCCTGCTATGCGTTCGCCGCAAACGCCTGCGCAGAAACAACTTACAATTATAGATACGGACTCTGCGATGCCAACTGCGTTGATTTGTCTGAATCATATCTTGTCTGGACGCTAGGATCTGCGTCACCCTACAGCGCGCATTTTGGCGGCGGTGCCGGAGCCGACTACGAATACTATGAGCTAATGGCACTTACGCTGGCAGGGCCGCCGGAAGGGGCGATCGGCATAGAGGGTGTCTGTTCGGAAGCAAATTTCCCATACACGGAAACACAGCCAAGCTCTGCTGTCATCGAAGCGTCCAAACAATTCCCGAGAATCCTGTTCAAGGCTTGGGGCAGGGTTTATCCGCAAAATTACGCAGACACAACCGAGCAGATCAAAAACGTGATCAGCACCTACGGGACAGTTGACGCCGCAGTTCTTACAACATCGGCGTTCAGCGCCTATAGCAGTGGCATATATGAGGACAGCTATACAACTCCGACCACAAACCCATATTACTACTCAAAGTCAAATCATGCGATCTCCCTGGTCGGCTGGAGCGATGCGGATCAAGCGTGGATACTTAGAAATAGCTGGGGCTCGACATGGGGCGAAAACGGCTACATGCGCATAAAGTACTTCAGCGCCGGTGTCAATTTCGCCGCATGCTACCTCGAAGCCCAAGGCGTGGCTGGACAGTATTCGGTCAGCGGAACAATTTCCGGCGACACTCAATCCGGAGTGCTTGTGAGCGTTTCAGACTCGGGCACTGCTTCAGCGGCAAGCAATGCGGACGGAGCATTCTCCGTAACTGGTCTCGCAGACGGAACATACGCCGTGACACCGGCAAAGAGCGGCTACACATTCATTCCGGATAGCAGAACTGTCAATATCGAGGGCGGAAACGTAACCGGATGCGATTTCACTGCGATCCTAGGTGGCGGAGCCGAATTTGATGCAACAATCGGGACTAGTTTCGTGGCAAGCTTCTCCCAGGAGCTTGGCAGGAAGCCGTCCATATATGCCCTCGACGCTAACGACAAGAAAAAAACCGTAAAAGTGACATCCTCTACAAAAGATTTCCCGCAAAACTATGCGGACTGCCTCTGGACAGCAAAAGGCATCCCAGGCAATTATGCGCTGTGGGTCAAAGGAAAATCCGACGGAGAGATTGTCAACGAGCAGATTGGCGAGGTCACTTTGCTTGCTCCCACAGTGGAATCGGCTTCTGACGATTTTGTCCCCGGTGAAACAATTGAAATCGTTGGTCAGTTTTTTGGCAGGAAGCCTAAAGCTTATTTCACTTACGACTGCTGTGGCAAAAGTAAGAAAAAGACTTGCAAAATAGTCAAAGGCTCAATATTGTTCGATCCAAACAGTGGAGAGAGCTCTCTTGACATATTTGTCCCAAGCTTTCCAAAAGGAACTGAAGAAGGCACAATTCTATTTTGGATTGACTCCGGAACAGGAGCTGGCGGCTATCCGTAAGCTTATGTATTCGCGTCGTGCGAGACTTTACTTGGTAAATATTCAGCAAACTGCATGGTGTTCGAGGTCGGAATTGCTATCTGAGTTTTTCGTTTTTTAACAAGTTTGAAAATGAGGAGAGTTCGTGTGAAGACAGTAATATGTCTGAATCTGGCTATTTCCGCGCTACTGCTTTCTTGCCAAATCCAATCCCAGGAGTCGTCCGCCGTGGCAGATGATCGTGATATTGAGAGTCTTTCTTCGTCGAACTCCAGATTCGCCTTCAGTCTCTATTCCCAGATTGCAAAAGGGAGCGGGGAAAACATTTTCATCTCTCCTTTCAGCGTGTCGTCGGCTCTTGCCATTGCCTACGAGGGCGCGAATTCGAGCACGGAGGAGGAGATGAGAAAAACCCTTGCATTCGACAAGAGCAAGGAATCAACGGCAATCGCCTTCCACAAGACCAATCTGCTCATACAGAAAGATTCCACAAAGGATATTGCTCTGAAAATCGCCAACGCCGCCTGGATGCAGAAAGGACACAAGTTTCTCGACTCCTACACTGGGATCATCGCCAAATATTTTTCAGGCGGACTAAAGGAGCTGGATTTCCAGGCGGATCCCGAGGCGGCGAGGAAGGAAATCAATCTGTGGGTCGAGAACAAGACGGAAGAAAAAATTAAAGACCTTATCCCTGAACGTGTTATAACAAATCTTACACGCTTCGTAATCACAAACGCAGTCTATTTCAAGGGCACCTGGAAAAAGCCATTTAAAAAGGAAAGAACGCGTGAAATGCCCTTTTTCTGCCTGGGCAAAACTGAAAAAAAGATTCCGTTCATGAACAAGAGCGAAAGAGTCCCGTATTGCGAAGACGACACACTACAAATGATCTCGTTGCCATATTTGGGGAATACTGTCTCAATGAATATCATTTTACCGAAGGACAGGGACGGGATTATGGCTCTCGAACAAAAAATGAATGGAGAGGAATTCTTGAGGCTGAAAAAGTCGGCGGCGCCGCGAAGTGTAAAAATATTTGTTCCGAGATTTAAAATAGAAAAGAGCTATTCCCTCAAAGAATATTTGGAGACGCTCGGCATGCGCAATGCATTCACGGATCAAGCGGACTTTTCAGGAATTGACGGGACTAAGAACTTCCTGATATCGGCGGTAATCCACAAAAGCTTTCTCGACGTAAATGAGGAGGGAACAGAAGCAAGCGCGGCGACAGCAGTGATGATGGAAGTGACCGCGATGCCACCTCAGGATGAGCCGACATTCAAGGCGGATCATCCGTTTCTTCTCCTCATTGTCCACGAAGCAAGCAAGACAATTCTCTTCATGGGCAGATACGCCGAGCCTCTTTAATCAAAACAGGCTTTGCCAGCAATCCAAACCTCTAGGCACTTAATCGCAAACAAATTCAAAATGTCCAAACGCGAAGCTCAAATTGGGAGATAGGCATGATAGAAATGACATCGTGGGAAAGATTTGCAAGGATCTATGAACACCGCGAAGCAGACCGTATCCCAATAATTGACTATCCATGGGATGCAACCATAGAAAGATG
>DYRX01000078.1 GCA_020718525.1 Victivallis vadensis | reverse complement strand
CTATTATTCAATCAATTTACGATTAGTATTTAAGAAACAGGACACTAGATAATCTGGGCGTAAGTCTTTCCGCAGACTTCCGCTCCAGATTATCCAATGAAAATTGCACCGCAATTTTCTGAAGGGAAGATTCTTTCTTTTACTGGAAAAGTATGCAATGTAGGATGATGTTATCAGACCATTCCCATAATTTTCGTCGTTGTGGAAATATTAGATTTGCTTGTGCGCAAGGCTAGTCGTTCTTAGAATCTCCTGATGACCAAGTGCGCCGCTTTTGTCATAGGTCCCTGGTCTTTAAGCTAAACAGGAGTAAAGTTTGATAAAGATGAATGAAGAAAAAACAGTAGAAGAGCGGCTTCTCACCCAGCCTCAGGAATTGGGCTCTGTGAATATTTCCAGCAGTGGACTGCCGCTGGATTGCCGTCATCTGAGATCCGCCAGATCGTACAGAGTTTTTGAAAAGCTCAATTCATGCTCGCAGGGATCCTTTCATCGAATGAAATGCAATTTTGCTCCATCCCTTTTTCTGCCAAAGCTCGCCATGATTCTGACAGCCCTGCTTTTTTCTTCAGGCTTGCTGAAGGCTGACGGGAAAACAGTCAAATCTGGGATTGCAGGTTCCTGGCATTCCTCGAATCCTGTCGAGCTCAGAAAAGAAATCGAAAAGCTTTTTTTGCCATTTGCGGGCGAGCAAGTTCAAAATGACATAATTTCTCTGATAGTTCCACATGCAGGCTACAGCTACAGCGGAAGCGTCGCCGCCCAGGCGATTTCCCGCCTCGCTCCAAAATGCGGGACAATTGTCGTCTTGGGGCCGTCTCACCATTTTCCATTTTCCAACCGTTTTGCCGTGCCGCGCTTTGACACCTACGAGACGCCGCTTGGCAAAATTGAATCTGACAGCAAGATCATTTCCAAACTCCTGGAATCGGAACTTTTTTTCAATGACGGGCGGATTTTGCCCGACGAGCACAGCGTTCAAATTCCTCTGCCGCTCCTGCAGTATAGGCTTGCTTCCTTCAAAATAGTTTTTTTGATATGCTCGCAGGCTGATGAAGAGACAATCAGCAAAGCTGGAAAACTGCTCTCTTCGCTCATGAAGCCCGGAGACATCATTGTGGCAAGCTCTGATTTCATCCATTGCGGACCGAGATTCGGATATGAGCCGTTCAAGGAAAACAGCCCTGAGAATCTGGCGAGCATTGACATGCAGGCATTTAAATTCATCGAAGAGAAAAATGTTTCCAAATTCATGGCTTATGTGCAAAAGACCGGCGCCACGATCTGCGGCGCGTCTGCAATCTCCCTGCTCTTGTCCGCTGTTCCAAGGGAATCTTCCGTCGCACTTGTAAAATATTCGGATTCATCGTCGCTGAACGGAGACAAAATCAACACTGTAAGCTATATTTCAGCAACAATAAGAGGAGACTGGAAAATGAATTCAGCAGAAAGAAAACCCGAGTCCAATTCATCTGAACTGAGCGAAAAGGAAAAAGAGACTTTGCTGAAGCTTGCCAGGACTTCGATAGAATATTTTTTCAAAAACGGAAAAGAGCCCGAGATTGAGGAGCTTTCCGCAGAGATTCCTCCTGCCCTTGACGAGCAAAGGGCGGCGTTCGTCACCTTGCATAAAAACGGGCATCTCCGCGGCTGCATTGGCGAGATATTTCCCTGCCGTCCATTGGGCGAATCAGTTGTCTCAAACGCTGTCAACGCGGCATTCCACGACTACCGCTTCAAACGACTCTCCCAGGACGAATTGGCAGAAATTGACATTGAAATTTCCGCCCTGACATCGCCAAAGAAAGTCCCGTCCTTTTCGCAGATTAAGCTTGGCACCGATGGAATCGTTCTGCAGAAAAGGAGCTCTAAAGCGGTCTTTTTGCCACAGGTTGCGCCTGAGCAGGGCTGGGATCTGGAGGAGACGCTCACCAACCTTTCGATGAAGGCAGGTCTTCCTCCCGACGCCTGGAAAGATGGCGCAGAGTTCCTGACCTTTCAAGCGGAAGTCTTCGGAGAGAAAAAATAGAGAGGCGGAAGCCATAAATCCGTTTTTCCGAGCCTGCAAATATTCGCTAGAATAATATCTGAATCAGTGGCACCATTAAAATCAACTGAATCTTGCTGTATCTGCCTGATGATCATGGAATAAAAATATTTGATTGTTGCTAGATAATCTCGACGGAAATCTTTCCGCACGAGATTATCTTTTTAAAAATTGGTGCTGCACTGCAATTTTTCCATTTTCCTCGATTTTTTCCTTCTGAGCACCATGGTGTTCTTGTCTTCGACAAAGCACTCGAACTCCTCCCCCCTTTTTCAATTCCATCGCCTCTAGCATCACAAGCGGAACGGTAACGCAGAATCCGGGCATTCGGAAAAGATCGAGTTCGAATATAAGCGGCATGGCACGCTTTCCCTGATTCCGTCATTTGAGCTGGCTACAGGAAAAATAGTCCGGCATCCTCGGAAATCTGAAGACGCGCAAGGAGTTCCTGAGCGATCGGTCCACAATGTGCGCTTCGTCTACACTCCCAGGCGTTGCAGATGGCTTAATCAGGTGGAGATATGGTTCGAGGTGCCGGCAGGAAAAGTACTCAGAAGAGAAAATTTCATTTTGGCAGAAGATCTCGGGGTCACCTCCTTCCCTGATTTCATGGATCAAAAAGTCGGTTTTTGCTGTTGTTTTCCACGTATTTAAACAGTTTTCTCCCTCCCGCTCATTTATAGCGGCACCTTGATATAATGTCGCAAGATGCTTTTCAGCAAGAAGGATTAGGAAAATCAATTTCATCTTGTTTTTACCCGAATAGAGTGACAAATTATTTTCCGTGTTCGTTACTGCAGTCTATGGCGGCTTGAAGAAACGGAAGCAGTCCGCTGAATATGCGGTAGAAGCCCAAATCGTTCGGGTGGCATCCGTCAACAGTGCATGCGTCTCTGCATTCTGTTCCGAAAAGCCTCTCTCCATCAACGAAGCATGTTCTTCTGTCTCCGGCTCTGAACGCATTTTCGTAAGTCCTTCTGAGCACATCCCTGCGCACGACGTCGTTTCCGCCCTTGAAGTCGCATTTGGATACAATTATTATCGGCAGGTCGGGTTTTCCAGCTCTGACGATTCTGAAAAAACGCTCATGAGTCTCATTGAGATGCTGGACGTTTGGCGCGTTGTGATCGTAGTCCATTACAAACGCGGCAAGATCAAGACCAGCAATGGCTTCCGCTATTGCTGACTCCCCCTTTGCGGAGCCAGAAAAACCAAGATTGATCTGGGGCGCATCAATTGCCCGGCACAGCATCGCCGGATATGCGTTTCCCGGACGCGAGGCACAGCCACCCTGCGTTATCGAAGAGCCGTAGAAAAGCACCGGACGAGCTACCGCACGAGGTGTCGGCTTCTGAAATTCAGCATTTCCAGCCAGTCCGATCTCAATCTTGGAGACCCCGCTGTAGAGAGGCAGATAAAGAGTCCAGTCCTCCATCGTCCCCGGCAAATTGGAGCAAAGCTCAAGATCAATGGATTCCGCACCTGCGGAAGGTCTCCCCGAGCCGTGATACTTCATGTCCTTGCCAGATCCGCCATAGAGGTCAAATCCCATGCTTCCGGAGCGCGGCATATGACTCATGTCCGAAGCGCATTCAAGACCTGCTCTCAATGCAATCGAATGCGAACTTGTGCGGAACCGTATGACGCCTCCGGCGCAGTGCATTGCAAGAGACAAGACTCCAGCATTCACTTCCTTGTCCGTCAAGGACAGTGGCAGGCGGCGCAAGCCCGCCTCAGAGTCGCGCCATGGAAAACCTTCCAGTTCAAAAGGATCCTTCAGAGCGTCGTGATAGGCAATTCCCGATCCATTGGATTTCTCGTCCCGAAAATTCTTGTCAATAGCCTCTATTTTCACGCATTTCTCCATTGCGTTTCCAGGCAGTCCCGCCATTGCGTGCGCAGACACCAGAAAAATGTTCAAATCGTTTCTGTTCACCGCATCGCATACGAGATGCTCCTTTCCGCCTGCATAAGATAGACGATTTTATTCAATGCGCAAAATGCATTATTATTCTATTGAGAGATCTCCCACGACAAAGCGCAAGCATTTATTCCAATTCCTCTTGAAAAGAAAAGCAATGGAGCATAAGGTCTGGACGATTTTGCTTCCATTCGATTAGGAAAAAATTGAAGAACTGAAAAATGCAAAGGAGTCATCATGATGGCTAAGGCTGTTTTCCCGGGCAAATATATACAAGGCGCTGGTGCTCTGGCTGAGTTGCCTGACTATCTGGATATCTTTGGCAAAAAGGCACTCATTCTGGCGTCGCCATCGGCAAGAAAATCAATGCTCCCCAGGCACGCTGATATTCTCAAGAAGAAATCCGTTTCATTTGAAAATTTTTCCGGAGAATGCTGTGAAAATGAGATCCGACGCCTACAAGACATTGTTGCAGTCGGAAAAATTGACATTGTCGTCGGGATGGGCGGCGGCAAGGCGATAGACACAGCAAAAATTGTTGCGGACAGGTGCAATCTTCCTGTAGTTGTCGTTCCCACAATCGCTTCGACCGACGCGCCATGCAGTGCCTGTGCAGTCGTATATTCGGATGAAGGCGTCTTTTCCCATACATGCTATCAGAAAATGAATCCACAGATTGTCCTTGTTGACACTGAGATAATTGCGAACGCGCCTGTGCGCTATCTGCTTGCAGGAATGGGGGATGCCCTTTCAACCTGGTTCGAGGCGAGATCTTGCAACAGGACAAAATCCAGGAACGAATGCGGTGGAATCAGCACAATGGCAGGCCTGCATTTGTCGAAGCTCTGCTTTGAGAGTCTCCTCGATTACGGAGTTCCAGCGAAAATCGCCTGCGAAATGCGCGTTGTCACGCCTGCGCTCGAGAGGATTGTCGAATCCAATATTCTGCTTAGCGGCCTTGGATTTGAAAGCGCCGGACTTGCGGCGGCTCACGCGATCCACAACGGTCTTACTGCGCTAGAAGACACCCATGCGTTCCTACATGGAGAAAAGGTCGCCTTCGGGCTTTTGGCAAGCCTTTTGCTTACAGATGCCCCGATCAGCGAATGCGAGCTGGTTTTTGACTTCTGCAGAAGAATTGGACTGCCGACGACGCTTGCTCAGATCGGTCTGAAAAACGCATCTAGATCTGATCTGATGAAGGCGGCGGAAAAATCATGCGAGCCAGGAAGCTTCATTCATCATGAGGCTGGCGAGATGTCTCCGGAGCGCGTTGTTGCCGCAATGACAGCCGCAGACGCGATCGGGATAAAAGGCAATATCAATATTTCTGTCATTCCCCAGAGACCGTCAGCACTTAAATCGCCGACAAAGACCGTTTGACCGGTTTAGACTCGACTGCGCTTACGTCTCATCAGACCTTTGGGATCTCGTTTTTTTCGAGAAAGTCAGAGACTTCGGAGGAGAGCGGAATCGAGCTTGAAGCGCCCTTTCTGCCGACAGAGACTGCCGCGGCGGCACTTGCCCTGCGCAAGGCATGGCGCACATCAATTCCAGATGCGACGGATGCCGCATAATATCCGATGAAAGTGTCCCCTGCGGCGGTGCTGTCAATGCATTCGGCTTTGAATGCCTTCATTGAGATTTCTTCACCCCTCGAAGAATAGAGCAGACCGTGCGCCCCCATTGTGAGGATCACGGCAGTTTTTGGGAAATTTCTTCTGATGGCTGAGATTGCCTTTTCAGGATCTGATGCGCCTGAAAGTCCTTCCGCCTCTGTTTCATTTACGATAAGAGTGTCAAGCAGGTGCAGAGGGTATTCTAAAATCTGCGATCCGAATGGAGCCGCGTTGAAAAATATTCTAGCTCCCGTTTCAGATGCCGCCTTCATGATTTGCGGAATCATCGAAATCTCGTTCTGAAGAAGAACGATGTCCGATTCAGAGGAAGCAGACGCGAAGTCTTCTATGTCTCCCGAGGAAATGGCATGATTTGACCCGCCAAATATGACGATGGAATTTTCTCCACGCCCGTCAACCTGTATCACGGCGTGCCCCTGTCTGCAGTCTGAAACTGAAAGATGCGAGACGTCAATGCCGTCCTTCGCGAGAAGGTCTTTTATCCAGAGAGCGTCGCTTCCGAGCTTTCCATGATGGGCGAGCGCCGCCCCGCCCGCTCTTGCGGCGGCGATGCTCTGGTTTGCGCCTTTGCCGCCCAAGACGAGATCGAAGGATAGCGCAGAGATTGTTTCGCCCGGTCTGGCGATCGAGGAGACCTGATACACGTGGTCAATATTGATGGAGCCAAAATTGCGTATCATCGTTGAAATCCTTCTATGAGTTCCAAGGCAGTTGCCATTCGCCTGCTTCGAAGAGGCCGTTGAGGGCGACACATATCCCTGAATATTCGCCGATTTCCTTTCCGAGGGCAGAGGTTGTGATTGACATTGAGTCAATCATCTGCCGCCAGCAAAACTGCGGGATGTATTTTCTTATTGGCTCCAGGAGAAGGCTTTTCGCATGGAATGCGATGGTGCCGAGAACGATCATTTCCGGGTTGAAGGTGTTTCCAAATATACCGATCGCCTGGGCGTTCCTCATGCAGATTTCGTCCCAAAGATTGAGCGAATATCCGTTTTGAGCCTTCACGCCTTCAATGAGCGCAGGATATCCGAGGTTCTCGAAATTTCCACCGGCAAATTTCACAAGAGGATGGTCTGGCTGGCCGGTCAGTTCCCGCTGGAGTCTGATGGAAAGCGCACGCCCTCCGCAGTACGCCTCGTAACAGCCCTTGAGACCGCAACTGCACGCAGGTCCCTTGGGATTCAGGACAATATGTCCGATCTCTCCAGCCATGAAGGCCTTGCCGACAACAAGATGGCCGTTGGCGATTATTCCGCCTCCGATACCTGTGCTCATGGTAAGGTATATCAAATCTCTACAGCGCTTTCCAGCTCCGAAAAACCATTCTGCCAGCACGCCGGCGTTCGCATCATTGTCAAAAAATGTCCTGACACCGAGCTTGTCCGCGATGATGTCGCGGATTGGAACATCAACCCAGCCCTTCATGTTGCAGGGGGAAATCGTCCCTTTTGGTATGTCCATTGGCCCCGGAGCGCCTATGCCAGCCGCCATCAGGTCCGATGCTTTTACACCGTTCGCATCAAGGAGAGATTTGGAAGTCTGCGCGAGATCCTCTAAAACCTCTTCTGGACTGCGGTTCGCGCTGTTGATTCTTTTCGATGCTACAATTCTTCCGGTGTCTGTCCCGAGAGCGACAGCAATCTTAGTCCCGCCAATGTCGAAGCCCAGGAGATATCTCTCATTTTTCATCGTTGTCATCCCATTTTTTTTTCTTTATCGAAGCCCTGAAAAATGCCTTGATGCACCTTGAAAGAGGCATTGGAGTAGTAAATATGTCTGTTTTCCGGTTTTTCAAGGCTTGAATGACGGATGATTTGTCTTTCTCGGCGTCAACCCAGGTCCAGGTCGAGCCGAATTGAATCAAAGAGTGCGTGTCAGAGCAGGCAAGAACTGTGCGGGCATGCCTCTCCGCCACTGCGAGAGCTTTCCTGTTGAAGACGTTGAAAAAGCTGAGGTAGAAATGGCAGAATTCGATTCCGTCAAAAAGTTCGATGTGTCTTTCCAGAAGATTGCCCAGGCATGATTTCGCAGGATAATACGGGTGCGGCGCGAAAACGAAAGATTCTGGGTGCTCGCCGCGATACGACTTCAATGAATCGAATGTCCGGACTTTCAAGACATCCTTGTCGGCGTTGATCACGACAACATGCTTGCCCCTCAGAGTCAGCTCTATACCTGGCAAAAGCAGTATTCCCAGGCTTTCTGCAAAATCCTTTGCTTCGCTGGAAAAGCTTATTGCGCAATGATTTGTTATGGAAATAGTGTCATAGCGCTTGGCCGCGGCAATCTTCAGCAGGTCGAAGACGCTGTGCCTGATCATGTCCTGCGGATCATCAGAGCTGTGTATGTGAAAGTCGCACTTCAGCATTTTTGTTCCTAAATAATATCCCAATCAGACATGAGCAGAAAGCTGATGCGCAAACGCTATTTTTCAAGCGGAAATGCCATCTTCATGAGTAATTATTGACACTTGGGGATTCCAAATTTCTGAATTTACAATATATTCTATGCCTTTCTATGAAAGCAAACTTGATTCAATGAGATAAGCATGGACTCAATAAAAACTCTGGAAGTCTTTGCCGCAGTGACAAGAGCCGAAGGAAAGGTCCTTGTCTGCACAAGACCTGCTGGAAAAGATTTTGCCGGACTCTGGGAATTTCCCGGAGGCAAGGCGCACTGCGGGGAAACGCCGCATCAGTGCCTTGCCAGAGAGATCAGAGAAGAAATTTCTCTTGAAATAGTCGTTCTCGACGAAATATTCCGATCCTGCCACGAATGCAAAGACAGGAAAATCATCCTCCGATTTTTCCGATCTTTCGCCCTTCATAGCGTTTCCAGCATTCGTCCAAACGAGGGACAGGCATTCAAGTGGGTCGCCCTAGAAACCCTGCCTAGCTTGAATTTCCCCCCCGCCGACATTCCTTTCGTCCGGTTTTTAACAATTTAAGCGTCTGCTGGCATAAACTCAAAGCCTACTTTTGCCGGATTATAGCACAAATTGCCGTCAGCCTTGACGGAAAATAAGCGTACTGACTGTCCTTGCGATTATTCCCATATCGCCGAGGAAGCTCACATTGTCAAGGTATGTCTCGTAAAGCTCGAGTTTCTTTGGCATGATTTCTTCGAGATATGTCTGATGCGGGTCTGTAGACTTCGAGAGAATCTCCTCTTCGTTGCGGAAGAGGATCGAGGCGTTGTCCGTGATTCCTGGACGGACGGAAAGAATTTTTTTCCATCGTTCAGGAAATAGAGCGACATACTTTTCGACTTCTGGCCTTGGACCAACGAGGGACATGTCCCCGGCAAGGACATTGAAGAGCTGTGGCAGTTCGTCAATTTTTGTTTTTCTCAGGAATGCTCCAATCGGAGTGATTCTTTTCGTGCTTCCAGGTTCGAAGCCTGTGCTCTGAGCGGGTAGATCAACGGTCATTGACCTGAATTTGTATAGACTGAAAGGCTTGCCGTTCTTGCCCATTCGTCTTTGAACAAAGAAGGCTGGACCTTTTGAGCTTAGCTTGACTGAGACGGCGGCGAGGACTATGATTGGAGAAAGCAAGAACACCGCAAGAGCGGAGACAGCGAAGTCAATTGCGTGTTTAAGAATATTTTTGTAGAGCATCTGCATTGGTGCTCGAGGAGGGACTCGAACCCTCACGCCTTGCGGCACATGCCCCTCAAACATGCGCGTCTGCCAGTTCCGCCACCCGAGCTTCTTAATCGCCGTTAAAGCGACTAAGGTAACATCAAATCTGAAAAAAACAAATCACTTCGATGAAAATATTTTATTCAAATCGAAATTGGAGTAGGACTTTAGGGAGATGAGGGTCTTCGTGCGCACTATTCCGCTGATCTGATGAGGCATTTTGTCGGCGACTATTTCAGAAAGAGTGTTGTTGTCCTTCACCCTTATGATGGCGGCAAGATCATACTCGCCGGCTATCGCGTAAACTTCGGTCACGCCCTCGATGTCCATTATCTTGTTGATGACATTGTTGAGTTCGGGGCGGTTGACGTTGATAAGGACTATTGCCGTCATCATCGTTTGCCTTCCTTTCAGTTTTGGGTTGATTTTCTGAGATTTGAAAAGCGACTCAACGACGGCCCACCGAGTGGATTCGCGCTAAAACCCGTCTCTGCGGCAGTCGTTTTCATCGCAACATCCGCAAACAGCGGATTAACACGATTATAACTCTCAATTTAAGATTTTCCAGCGGATTGAGAGTCCTTTGACAATATATCTTGAAAAAAAAAACTCGGGATGTATCGTTCCTCCTTTGACGTAGCTGAAGTCTTGCGGCTTTTTTCGTTTCCGCCCAGGAGGGACGCTTCAGCATGGCTGTCTGTCTGCTCCGGCGAAGGAAATAATAATGAAAGAGAATATGGAAAAGGAAAAGTCTGTCTCCATCGAGTCGGATTTGCAGATAGTCCGTCCAAAGCTTTTCAGGCTTGGAGATGCCGAAGAGGATGCTCTGCCCCTCGAATGCGGGCGATCTCTGAGGTCGGTCGAAATACAGTATGAGACATATGGAGTCCTGTCGGAGCGCGGTGACAATGCCATACTGATTTTGCATGCATTGAGTGGGGATGCGCACGCCGCCGGCTACCATCCTGCAGAATCGCCCGATTCTCCGTCCGCTCAGCCTGCCAGAGGCAAGCCGGGCTGGTGGAGCAGTATGATAGGTCCCGGAAAAGCATTCGATACGGACAAATATTTCATTGTATGCAGTAATGTTCTTGGCGGATGCAGTGGCTCGACGGGGCCGCGCTCGATTGATCCTGCAACCGGGCAAAAATACAATTTGTCTTTTCCTGTGATCACCATATCTGACATGGTAAGCGCCCAGCACAGGCTCATGAAGATGCTCGGGATAAAAAAATGGCTCTCGATGAGCGGAGGCTCTATGGGCGGCATGCAGGCCTTGCAGTGGGCGGTCTCCTATCCCGAATGCGTTGGGAGCATTATTCCGATAGCTACGACATCCTGCCTTTCACCCCAGTCAATCGCCTTCAACTGGGTTGGCCGCGAAGCGATAAGGAGGGATCCTGCCTGGAACAACGGCGACTACGACGAGAAACAGCCGGCCCACGGTCTGGGCATAGCAAGAATGCTTGGCCACATCACTTATTTGAGCGAAGAGTCCATGGGGATAAAATTCGGTCGCGATCTTCATGAACGCAAGGATTTCAGCTTCAATTTCGACCGCAATTTCAAGATAGAAAGCTATCTGGAAAGGCAGGGAAGCAATTTTGTCGGGAGGTTTGACGCGAACAGCTATCTCTATATAACAAGGGCGATGGACTACTTCGATCTCTCCGGCGGAAACCACAGCAATGAGGAGAAAATGCTCCAAGGACTTATGGATGCGTTCAAAAACACGAAGTCCCCGTTTCTGGTCATTTCCTTCTCGTCCGACTGGCTCTTCCCACCATCCCAGTCCAGGCTGATTGTGAAGGCGCTGAGACGCAATCTGATTGATGTGTCATACTGCGAAATCAAATCGAAATGGGGGCACGACTCCTTTCTGATTGACGAAGGGAAAATGACCAATGACGAGGACAGGATAATTTCAAAAGTCATGTCGCCGCTCGTCTCGGATTTTCTCAGAAACAGACTCCAGGAATCGAGAAATGCCTGATCTAAGCTCAAAAATGTCGCTCAGACCCGATTTGCAGGCGATATTTGAGATGATCCCCGCGAAGATGAGGGTGCTTGACCTTGGATGCGGCGACGCCTCATTGCTCCGCAAGCTGAAAATAGAAAAGGACGCCGCTGTCTGCGGAGTCGAAAAGTCCCAAAAGATGATACTCGAATGCGTATCAAATGGAATCCCTGTCGTCCACTGCGATCTTAACAAGGGCTTGAAGGATTTTTCCGCAGACTCCTTCGATTATGTCGTTCTCAGCCAGACGCTTCAGGCGATTAAAAATCCGGACGAGCTTCTGGGCGAAATGTTCAGAGTCGGACAGAAAGTCCTCATCAGCATGATCAATTTTGGACATTGGAGCGTATGGTCGCATCTCCTTTTCAAAGGGAGAATGCCGGTGAACGAGAATCTTTCAGCCCCATGGTACAAGACATCGAACATCCGCATGGGAACAATCAAAGACTTCAGAGAGCTCTGCGCCAGCAAGGGGCTGGAAATCGCGAGAGAAATGCCGATTCCATCACTGGAGCGCTCCTTTTTTAGAAGATTTTCCTCCAATATATTTGCAAAAAACTGCGTGTTTCTGCTGACCCAGTCAGAAGAGCTTAGACCCGATCTCAAGACGATATTCGAGCTTGTCCCCAGAAACGCGAAAGTCCTTGATCTGGGCTGTGGCGACGGATCGCTTCTCAGCAAGCTGAAAAAGGAGAAGTCCGCCTTTGTCTGCGGGGTTGAAAAATCCCAGGAAATGATAAAAAAATGCGTCTCGTCCAGTGTGCCTGTGGTCCATGGCGACCTCAACAAAGGACTGAGCGACTTTGCCGACAAGTCCTTCGACTACGTCATTCTGAGCCAGACGCTTCAGACGATAAAAAATCCGGACGAACTGCTTGAGGAAATGATCCGCGTCGGCGACAATGTCCTGATAAGCCTGATCAATTTTGGGCACTGGAGCATCTGGTCCCAGCTTTTCTTGAACGGCAGAATGCCTGTCAGCGAAAGTCTTCCATCCCCCTGGTACAGCACTTCCAACATCCATCTTGGAACAATAAATGATTTCAGAGATCTCTGCCGATCCAGAAACATTTCAATCCTCGATGAGATTCCAGTCAACAGCTCAGGAATCCCGATACTGGCGGAGCAGTTTCCCAACTTCTTCGCGCAAAACTGCGTATTCAAACTTAGAAAAATATGATTCAAATAATTTATTGATGAGCCATAGTTTTTCATTTCAATAAATTCAAATTGTGAATTCATTTTCCTTGAAAAACTATATCAGGAATCAGTCGCTGATTCCTGTGGGAAATGTTTTACGACATTTTCCGAGTTAACTTTTTGGAGTAGGAGTAGAGGACAGTGCGGTGGCTAAGGTCATTCGGGAGGAGCATGCAAGCTATGGACTGAAAATTTCTGGCAGGACAATGGCGGATTTTGCATTCGCTCGATTATGAAATCTTAATTTCAAATATCTGGCATTGAAATTATATTAGCATATCGACAGAAGTTTAATAATTTATAAGCAGTAAATCACTTATGGACAATATGTTAATTTACAACGACCATATTGTTATCCCCACCCACAACATTTTTCCTTACTTCGTGTGCTTGTGTCTTCGTGTGAGATAATGTTCAACTTTTGGGAAATACCCCCTTCCTGATCTGCCCTATTTCTGTATTCTGTATAACTCTCTTAAATTCAATCCGTTAATTCCATTTATTTAGTGTCAGCTCTTTTTTTGCAAATGTAAAAAATAGATGTCCCTTTCCTTGAACAAAATAACGCCGCGATATTTCGGAGCGGTGTCAGCCGCGCTTTTGAATCCGGAATCTTAAAGCGGCACTCACACGCCGGCACTCCAAAGATTCGTTTTGCGAATCATAAATCCGACCGATAGAAAAAGCCGCTTACTGCATTTTCTCCAGCCAATCCTAAATGCCGTAACAGCCACTTTTACAACTTATATATTCATAACATCTTAATTATAAAGCTATTATACTTATTAAAAAGGGTCAGCCCCCTTTAGGCAGTCAGCACGGCTTGCCACCTCATTATGATATATGATTTCACCGATATAAGAATCCGTCAATCCAAAACATCGCGGGTCGGCATCAATTTGCTTTATGTGTTTCCCATGCAAAACAGGGATGATCTTACCTCTTGGTGAAATAAAATAGGCTTCAGACATGCTAATTCTCCTTTTTATAATGAGTTTCGTCTGATTCCGCTCGACTATCATTTTTTTTGTTAGAGCACGACACGGGACAGCAGGGAGTGAGACTTTTAGGTTGATCCGACTCTATCCCTACAAGCTTTTCGCAGAAATTCCACAGATCGTCAGACTTTACCAACGTGCTAATCCATTTTTCAGGGATTTCCTTAACTCCGTAATATGAACCGGCCAGTCCGCCTGCGACTGCGCCGACAGTGTCGGTATCGCTCCCTAGGTTCACAGCTTTTAGGATGGCATCTTTGAAATTGCCGGTATTAAGACAGCACCAGAGAGCCGCTTCAAGCGTATGTATCACATAACCGTCTGATTTGATTTCCATTTCTGCTAAGTCAGCAATTCTACCGCCTGTGATTCTTGCGAAATTAGCAGATTCACT
>DYRX01000387.1 GCA_020718525.1 Victivallis vadensis | reverse complement strand
CAAATTTAAGGAATCAAGATGATTGGCAAACTCAAACCGGTAAAATTAAGGGAAATATGGGAACATGAAGCCAAAGACTTTACATCTTGGCTCTTTGAGCATTGCGATGTCTTGAATGAGCAAATTGGTTTGTCTGTAACACCAATAGAAAAAGAAAAATCAGTTGGTCCATTTAGTGCTGACATTTTAGCGGTTGATTCGAATGGAAAACATGTTGTGATAGAAAATCAACTTGAACGCACAGATCATGATCATTTAGGAAAAATATTGACTTATTTGTCAAATACTGATGCGAAAATCGCAATTTGGATCTCCGCAACTCCAAGGCCTGAGCATATTACTGCGATTGATTACTTAAATGAAATAGCCCCGGCAGATACGAAATTTTACTTGCTTAAACTGCAAGCTTTCTCAATTGGCAATTCCAAACCAGCCCCATTGTTCACAGTTAAAGCGGGTCCTACAGAAGAAAGATCGGCAGTTGGGAAGATAAAAAAACAAATAGCCGAAGGAGATGAAATAAGATACGAATATTTTGATCAATTATTAAAACTTTGCAATCAGAAGACGAATCTATTCAGCAATGTCTCGCCAGTAGGATATCAAAGTTGGATAACTGCAGGGGCAGGTAAAGCGGGGCTTGGCTGGTCGTTCGTTGCTTCCAAGAAAAATGCTAGGGTTGAACTGTTCATTTGCGGCGATGCAGGAATCAACAAGAAGAGGTTTGACAAACTTGCGTTGCATAAGAAACAAATTGAAAAATCCTTTGGAGAATCTCTATCATGGGAATTTAGCAACGAACGAAAACAACAGTATATTCGCTCAAATTGTCCATATGGAGGAATTGAAGATGATAATAAATGGGGAAGAATACAGAGTGACCTTGTTGATAGGATGATAAGATTAGAAAAGGCATTGCGTCCTTATATTAATGATCTAGGCTGACAAGGCAAATGATCGCTACAAGTCATGTCAATTTTAACGTCTCAGTCAAAAAAATAGGCATCTCATCAAAAACAAGATATGGATTTTCTGTCTCTTTGATTTTTCTGGGAAATTGGTCTTGTCCTCGTCAAATTATTCAATTTCTATGGATGGCTGTTTTGCAGTTCCATCAGCCAGATCATACCAAGGAGTGCGCCCCAATGATAGAAGCGGTCGCTGGAGTCCCTGTTGCATCCTTCGCCGCTCTCGGCGCAGTAGTTTTCGTGCACATGCCCTTTTTCGAGCCATTCCTTGAGAAGGAGCTTTTTCGACTTCTCCGCAAGCGTCTTTCTGTCGGCTGGCAAATCATAGTTGCGCATCCCTAGATATACTAGAAAGTTCATTGGCGCCCAGATCCGGCCACGCCAATATTCCTGATCCTTGTATGCCCTGTCATCACGGGAAATTGACGGCATGATCCATTCGCCTGCGAATTTCGCAGGATTTCTGAACTGCTCCTTCATCATGCGCTCAGCCTGCGCCTGAGTCGGAACTCTCCCTAGCATTGGATAGAAATTCGCCGGTGAAATACGTTTTGAGAATTTCCCGGTGTCAGTGCGGCGATTGAGGAAAATGCCATCTTTTTCGCTCCAGAGCTTCCGGCAGTTCTCCCTGTAAAATGCCGCTCTTCCTTCGAGTTCTGCAGACTGCTTATTTTTTCCGAGTGTCCTGGCTATTTCCGCAAGCGCATCGCAGTCGGCTGTGTAAAGCCCTGTCAGACCTGCGTCCTGCAGACAGATCTGATTGCGCTTCCTGTCAAAAGGAATCCCGTCATAGATGGGGGAGTTGTCGAGACCGGACTCAAGTGCGGCGCCGAAGCGTCCATTGACCCCCTTTTCAGCGCTTTCCCATTGGTTGCCTGTGACAGGCTCGTAGAAATTGGATCCCCAGCAGAGAAGTCCGCCCGTGTCGCGCTTCTTTGGCCACCAGCGGTTCCATTTAAGAAGCGGTTCGAATACTTCGGCGAGAAAGTCCTTCCCGCGCTGTCTGCGGAATATTTCAAGACAGCAGATCGAGCCGACTGGAGGCTGGGATCTGTCAAGTGTCTTGAATCCGTTCGCCGCCGAAGTGTTGGGGACGAATCCTTCTTCCGTTGCTTCTCCAAGGATTTCAAGCGCGTTTGCGTAGGCAAGCTCCTTGTTGTCAATGGATGCGAGTACTGCGGCGAAGAAGGTGTCCCAGCAGAAGAGTACGTAGCCTCCGTTGCGTACGCTCCATATCCTGCTCACCGGACTGATCACCCTGTCCTTCGATGGATCATAGATCGTGTCCCAGGCCAGGCATGTTTGGAGAGCGCTGTAGACATCTGCGAATTTCGCAAACGCCTTTCTCCGTTTCAGCTCGACTTCTTTCGCCTTCCGGATGATTTGACCAGCTTCGATCCGTCCGATTTTTCGTCCAGTGGAAATCACAATCGGCCTGTCGAGAGAGAAGGAAAAATAGGGAGCTTGACAGGGGAGATTATATTCCGCAACGTCATTTCCATCCGCAAAAATCGAAATACTCTTTTTTGCAAATTTAGCAAGAATGCGCCCAGCTTTCCTCTCGATACAGCCTTGGCGGTTCCACAGTATCCCGGCCTCCACTGAAAGCGTCGCAGTCATGACGGGATTTTTCAACGGGGTGACGAGGATCGCGAGAATGTCTCCCTTCGCCGCGCTTTCGACCTTTATCTTCACGCCTTTCCAGGAAACGATAAGTTCTGAATACGAACCGTCGTAGGAGCGTATTCCTGGTCTGACTTCCTCAGAGTAGGCGAAGTCCTTCTGTCCGATCAGCGCTTCCTTGAGATAGTCGCCTCTGGAATATTCCTTGACGCATAGGTTGATGGCAAGACCTTCAGGCAGAAGGACATGCGAGAGCACGCTCCTCGTGTTCCAAGTATTCCAGCCGACAGCGAGATTTTTTAATGAAAGCATGACAAGCTCCTTGGTGAATGCCAAGGAAAATACTTCAAATAAAAGATACTGCAAAGGGAATGCGATGTTTTTGCATTGCTTCAAGCATGGGATCGTCCGAAATGTTGCGTAGCAT
>DYRX01000077.1 GCA_020718525.1 Victivallis vadensis | reverse complement strand
ATCAATGAGTTGCAATGTAAATATTACTATACGCAAAAAGGAACATCCGTTGTATGGAAAACATGAAGTCAGCTGTTCAGCTCGTTTGATTCGCATATAAAAGGTTTGACTGCAATGAGTAAAAAAAGACCCAGCATGATTGATGTGGCTCGTGAAATAGGCATGAGCAAATCGAGCGTGAGCCTCGCCATGCGGAACAGCAAGTTGCTTGCGGAAAGCACGCGGACAAAAATACAGAAGCTCGCGCGCGAAATGGGCTACAGACCGAATATGCTCTTTTCAGTCATGGGCTCCGGGAATCGGAATAAGAGAAAAAAATCCGATATGATTCAAATCGCATTTCTTCGCGACAGCGACGACAGCGACAAAGAAGCTGCTTCAGACTTCAGATGCATTCCGCAGGCGGCAGGCGAATATTGCTTTTCAGTGGATCTTTTCAATTTGAGGGACTACAAATCGGCCCGCGAACTGGAAACAACTCTCTTTAGCCGCGGCTATGCCGGCGTGATAATAGGACGCATAACAGACTCGCATTCCATCGCATACGACCTGGAGCTTGAAGATTTCACTGTCATTTCAAATACCAACACCCTTTGGAAGAACAGCTTTCACCGCATTGCCTCCGATGTTTTTAGAGGAGTGCAGTTGACCTGGGACAAATGCATCGAATCATCATACAGGCGAATAGGTGCGGCAGTATGCCGTCATGCTCATCCTGTTCCCGATGACGATTTGAGGCTGGGTGCCGTCCTGGAGAGACAGGCTCATTACAGCAAGATCGCCATGTCTATTCCTCCGTTCACTGGTCTGCCAGGCGATATTTCTGGATTCATAGCATGGGTCAAGAAAGAAGGGCCTGACGCAGTCATTGGTTTCCACATAGGTCAATATTACGCTCTCAAAGAAAAATTCGGAAGCAAATGTCCGGGATTTGCATGCCTGATCTTGATAGAGCCTATGTCGGACTGGGCAAAGCCAATAAGCGGAGTCATTTCCGATGAAAAAGACATTGCAGAGGTTTCCGTCTCGCTCTTGGATCAAGAGATAAGAAAAAGGATTCACGGAATCCCGGAGCACATCATGAAGATAAGTCTTTCTCCGAAATGGCATGAGGGAAAAACTCTCAAGAATTGACTATTAAGCCGATATCCGCACGAAAATCGGGTTAGAATCAGCCTTATACAGGCGGATTGTCTTCAGATAAATTTTGACCGGGAATTATTATGACAATACCAGTTTTGCCGTCCATCTCGACGACTTGGCCGTCTTCGAGGCTGGAGAGGAGGTTGGGGATTCCCACGATCGTCGGTATTCCCATTTCCCTTGCGACGATCGCAGAGTGCGACAGTATGCTTCCGCGCTCGATAAGTATCCCCGAGACTGCTGGATAGAGAGGAACCCAGCCGGGATCGGTTCTGCCGGCGACGAGTATTTCGCCATCCAGTGCCATGTCATCCTTTGGTGATTTCAGAATTTTGATTTTATTTCTCACGGTTCCAGGACAGCATCCAATGCCGCATAAGGCACCATTTGAGTGTTTTTCAACCTTCTTTGTCCAGTTCACGAAAAGGTTTCTGTGGTACGCAATTCCATAGGTTTCGAAATGGTCGTCCGGCGCCTGCGAAGCAGTATCCCTGTATGTTGCATATTCCTTCTTTCTCAGTTCTGCGAGCCCCTTGAGGTCGCATGTGACGGCTGTGCCTTTGATGTAGTCCCAGACTTCGTCAATTGTCAGATAGTAGATGTCATGTCTTTCGGTCAGGATTCCTTCTTTCTCAAAATGGAGCCCGATGGCGTTTATCAGCTTTCGCAGGAGGCCGTAAATTCGTGTCCGCGCAAATCTCATGTTTTCGCGGTTTTTGACTCCGAGTCTGGC
Source organism: Victivallis vadensis (assembly GCA_020718525.1). Taxonomy (GTDB): domain Bacteria; phylum Verrucomicrobiota; class Lentisphaeria; order Victivallales; family GWF2-50-93; genus DYRX01. The sequence continues at coordinate 12,185 of DYRX01000077.1, read as the reverse complement.
ATTTCCAAGCAGTTTGCGGAAAATTATCTTTTTATGGAATTGTCCGATTGCGCCGAAAGCTTTTTTTTCAGCCTCCCGCCTGATTTGTTTTTCCTTTCTTTCGATGAGATCATGGTCGAAAAGTTTTTCATCCTTGAGTTTCAGATAGTTCTGGATCATTTGGAAGATGAAGCTGGGGTCGTCTCGCAGAGAAGGCTCTTCGAGCTTGAGCTCGTTCATGCATCTGAACCCATAAAGATGCAGGTATCTGTCCAGCAGGGCGGAAAGGGTCGCGCAGGCCGGATTTTCGCGGACAATCCGCAGTAGGTCTTCGGGCTTTTCCCGCATGAAAATATCTGTGAGATTTTTGTCTTTCCTGATGATCGTTGATATTTTCATGAGAAGTTTTGCGGGTTCGGCACTTTCAATGCCTCCTTCGCCGCAGATCAGGTCGTTCTGGAGCGATCCGCTTGTGTCACCGCACCATTCGACGCATTTTTTCTTCAAAGTTCCGTAAAAAATCATTACGAAAAAGTCGTTTATGATAGGAGTCTTCCAGTTCCATAGCAAGGCTTCCTCCATTTCTACGTAGATTGCCATCAGGCTGTGCGGGGGTAGCGAGTCAAAGTCCATGGCGTCCCATTTTTCGTAATGTGCCGTGAAATGTTTGTGAAAATCGCCAGCCAATTTTTCTATCCTGATAAAGTTCCAGGCGGAACGGATCAGAAGCCTGGCAAGCGCCGGAAGCTCGACAAAATATTTGTTGCGGAATGAAGTTTTCCGGAACCGGGCTTCATCTTCGTCAATCTCGATTTTCTCCTTGAGCCCCATCATTGATTCCATGAATTTCCTGTTGTATTGAAAGCCCGGAAAAAGGGCTACGAGACGATACCAGTTCACAATATTGTAGTAGACCTGTCCACGGAAAATTCCCAGCATGTTCTCGAACACTGGACGGTTCCTCCTGACTTTTTCCGGATCAATGCCCATGACTTCCGAGAAGCAGTGATAGACCACGGTGTAGGCTCTTCTTATGAAGCTGAATGTCATGGGGGATGTCGGACCGGAGTAGCTTTCGACAATGTTTGAATTGTCCCATATCAGCCTGTTGCCTGCCGCCGGACCGTATTCTTTGGCGGTGCTTATAGATCTCGACTGTAGTATGAAGACTACGCCGTCCGAATCCATGGAAAATTCTATGTCCTGGGGGTGTCCACAGAGCTTTTCAATTCTTAGTCCAGTTTCAGCAAGCGTTCTTATCTGAGTTGCTCCGATGCTTGGACTTTTGCGTCTATCATCTGGCACAGGAATCTTTCTGAGACCTTTTCCGGTGTTCAGATCATGCACAAGCTGTTCAGCCTTGTCGGCTATTTCAGAACTGAATGAAGCGTCGTATTTATCAAATATGAAAAGGTCTGCATCAAGTCCAGCGCTGACGATTCCCTCTCCCGCGCCATAAAGCGAGCTTATTAGAATCTGCAGGGGATTTCCGGTGTTGGGGTTTGCAGTGAACATAATTCCGCTCACGTCTGCCTCGACCATCTTCTGCACGACGACCGCCATGGAAATCGAGCTTGTCGCAAAACCATTTTGAAGTCTGAAGACAAGCGCCCTGGGATTGAATGCTGATGCCCAGACCTTCCTTATCGCGTCGGCAAGTTCGTCCTCCCCTTTTAGAAACAGGAAGCTGTCGTGCAGTCCAGCAAATGACGCGGTCACCCCGTCTTCATCAGGCGCTGAGGAACGGACGGAAAAAAATGCGCCGACTCCGATCATTGCGCGATGGGCGGTCAATATTTCTGAAAGCTGTTCCTTCGGTATGGCGATTTCCCCGACGAGCTTTTTAATTTTTAAAGATGCTTCATTTATTTTCTCAAGACCGGTGTTCTTGTCCAGTCTTGAGATCAAATCGCCAATTTTTTCTGCCATACCCGATATTTCGGCTGATTTGATGAATACCGCCGAGGAGACGGCGTACCAGGGCGGCACATTTTCGCCGGCGAGTCCGAGTTTGTGAAGATTTCCTGCCTTTCCGCCGAACTCCGACATTTTTATCTGTGTGGAATTTTCATTGGAGACAAATACGGACTTTCTGTTTTTCAGCATGCTTAAAACTCCATTCCATTCTTCATTAGAAGTTCGACTGCGAGTGTCAGATCAAATGCTATTATGTACATTCCCGCATAGGCTTCCATCCTTTTAGCTGTCTTGCGGCAGGTGTTGAAACGGAACTGTAAAAGACCTACACAGCATATCAGGAAGAGCAGAATCAGCACAATATAAAAAAACGGACTCAATTCAAGGTGCCAGCCCACCAAGAAGACCATGGCTGTGTCTATCACACGGACCAGTATGACCATGTAGGCCGCGCCATAGGTCCCGAATATCTTCGAGTAGCTGTCGAGTCCTTCGACTTCGTCGGACGGTGCCCTGATCTTTCTCGACATCTCCCAGTTGAAGGTCACGAAAAACCCGACGAAAGAATAGAGCCAGAACCATCCCGGAGCTTCCCACGGATATTTCGAGGTCGTGATGCTGAATACCATCAGTGCGAAGAGCGGCATGATGAGCATGTGACTGAATGCATAAAGCAGGAAATGTCTTTTAAGCCAGGCACCCACAAAAAATTCCCTAAGCATCAGCGCCGAAAAAAGTATCGCAATAACTGCGGCCAGAAGCGCCGGGAATCCGCAGATCGAGCACAAGACGAGTTCGAAAAGTATCGCCGCCGCGCCGAAGCACCGTAGGTCCTTCAGCGTTATCAGCCCTCTTTGAAGAATGCGTTCCGGGTGGAATTTCATGTCCTCCACGTAGTCCTTGTGCTCGTCAAAGACCCGCAGATGGAAAAACATGCAGAAAAGGACGATAGCTCCAATAATCGAATTCGATGAGTATGACATCGGATGTCCCGGCTCTTCAAGTGCAAACGCCAGAAACTGGTTGGACGAGTAATAGCTTACAATGAGGATGCCGTGCGAAAACAGAGGAAATCTCTCGTCAAGATACGCCTTGAACCGTGAGGCAAATCTAGATTTTTCCGTCAGTTCGGTCCTCATCTCATGCACTCCGTATCGCGAAGGCTTCCGAAGTCAATGCCACGTTTCAGCAACTCATAATCAATCTTCGAATTATGGCGCGGATCGAGGGGTAGCGGCTTGTCTGTAAGCCCGATGAAATCCAGCGGAAGCCCGGCGTTTCTGACCTTCCCGACAATTTCGAGTGACAGCGAATGCGCCTGGGACTTCTCGGCAGTGCTCACGATCACCGCGACTTTCTCGCCGCACTGCGTGTCGGGCATGCCTATCGCCGCGACCATGGAGATTCTCGGGTCATCTCCTTTCGCCGCCTGCTCGAGGAGCTGTGGGTGGACGGGGATGCCGTTCCTGAAAATCGTCGAATGGACACGTCCAGCAAGCCAGAATCGTCCGATTTCGTCGAAATATCCCGTGTCGCCCATCCTGTGCCAGAGGTTTCCATCGGCATCAACGATCTTGTTTTCCTGCGCGGCATGCGGGTTGTTGAAATAATCCCTGCAGACATGGTCTCCCGATACGATAAGTTCGCCGATCCTTCCGGTTTCGAGTTCTAAATCTTTCCATGAAAAAGAGTTCCAGGAGATTGGATCTTGGTTTATTCCGATTATTTTAGTTCTGACGAGACTTGAAGGCCTGCCGGCGCAGAATCCCGGGGACAAAGGATGCGCTGAGCTTTTCGCCGACAGTCTTTCTTCAAGTGAGATATGCGCGACCGGCTCAGCCTCCGTGGAACCATACACCACGATTATTTCCGTGTTTTCAAAAGCCTTTCTCCAGTTTTTAAGTTGCTCGTCCCTTACGGGCGCGCCGCCGCTTAGAATTCTGCGCATCGGAATCTTAATTTTCTTTTCTGAGATTCTGGCGGCAAGCCGGTCTATGAAAGGCGGGGATGCGGTGATCGTGTTCACGCCGAACTTCTTTATATCCTCCAGAATTTTTCCGGCATCCGCAGTCGAGGGGGACTTGAAGTCCATCTCCGGGAATACTGAACTTATTCCCGCCGCCAGGTTCCTAAGCGCGAAAACCGGAAACATCGGCATGTCGGTGTCCGAGTCCTCAATCGGAAATTCCATGTTGAGCGCCCTGTTCTGAGCATCGAGGAAGCCGTGCGTCCTGTTCGCTCCCTTCGGGATTCCGCTAGATCCCGTGGTGAAAGTAATAAGCGCCGGAGCGCAGTCGGGCATCCTGCGTATATCGGAACCCGTCCCCTTCCCGATAATTTCTCCATATGCGAATTTCGCAAGAATTCCTGCGAACTTTGATCCGGTCGACACCGTCAGAGGAATATTTCGGAGCTGTCCGTCGCAGAGGCGCAAGATATGGCTCTTTGGAATTCCAATGAATCCTTTAGGCGAGGCAAATCTGCAGAAGGCTACGATCTGCTTCATCTTCACCCATGGATCTGCAAAGACTGCAAGCGCGCCAAGCTTAATTATCCCGAGCAATGCGATGTAAAGCTCGACCGACATCGGAATCATGACGATCACTCTGTCTCCGGGCTCCAGCCCCAGAGAGGCCAGCGCCGAGGAAAATTTGTCAATTCTGCTCCAGAGTTCAGAATATGATATGCTGGACATGCCTTTCTTCGCAGGATGGAAGATTGCCGTCCTGGAAGGATTCCTTTCTGCCGACTCCCGCAGATATTTTACAACATTCCCCATCCGGAGCACCATTACATGGATATTTGCATGTCAAAGCGTGTAACCTAAAGTCATCTGCTCCGTGTTTCAATTCGGGGAGAAATAATAATTGCAAGCGACCTATGTAGGTATATGTTATGTGCCCGAAAAATGAAATGTATAATAGGAATATGAGCAGTGAGCAACTATTTCATGAACAGCCTTCGGCTCAGATGGATCATGCTTACCAGGGGATTGGGATATTCCGCCAGCCTCACTGAACAGGTTTACCATAAATATCTGAACCACCACAAGGTCATTCATTATCGGGACGGCCTCCCGGTATACTCTCTTTCTTCGCCTGCCCTCTTCAGCAAGCCGATGGCAAATTTTGTCTCGCAAACCTTCTACGGCATCCTGCAGAACCGTCGTTTTCCAAACATGATGAGCTTCGCCGTCCATGATGGGTGCGATCTGAAATGCGGACACTGCAGTTTCTTCGATGGCGTTGCTGACGCCACCAGGAAACTTATGTGCGCCGATGAATGCATGAGACTTGTCAGAGATGCCCAGTCCCTTGGCGTCTCGGTTATTTCGTTCACTGGTGGAGAGCCTCTGATGCGCGAGGATATCTGCCGGATCATAAGTTCCGTTGACAAGAATCTTTCGACCACACTCATGTTCACGAACGGGTCATTGCTCAGGGACAAGGCGAGAGAACTAAGGAAATCCGGACTGGACAGCGTATATGTAAGTATAGATTCGGCCGATAAGGACAGGCATGATGCGCTCAGGGGGGTGGCGGGCTCATTCGAGCGCGCCGTTTCCGGATTGAAAGCGGCAAAAGCCAGCGGCATGTCGGTCGGCATTTCAACATGCGTCTTTCCGGATGCTCTTGCCGACGGCTCGGTCGGAAGCATCATCCGCCTAGGGAAGGAACTCGGAATCCACGAGCTTCTTATTTTCTGCGCCACGCCAAGCGGCAGGATGAAGGATCGGGCGGACCTCATTGACAATGAGAAATGGATTGACGATCTGATTGCCTTTACTGAAAAGTTCAGAGACGACGGCAGTTATCCCGGAATCCTAGCCTATAGCTACAACTCCAGCCACAGGGCAATTGGCTGTTCCGGCGGATCAAGATGGTTCTACGTGTCGCCATACGGCGACATATCCCCATGCGACTTCAACCACTATGTATTCGGAAACTTCAGAGCCACTCCGCTATGGAAGATATGGGAGGAAATGTCGGAGACGGAGCCGTTCAACTGCTCCACATGGGGCGGATGCAAACTGAGAAAATCATCATATCGAAACGGAAAGCATGCAATTTACTTCAAACCTTAGAGCCTGTTGCAAAAGTCATAAACCGAGCCGTTCCGGAAGCCATTGGAGGGCTTGCAAATGTTTTTGTCAGGGGCAGTAATTGAGAAAAGGAGGCGGATTCCATGAAACCATTGTTGGAATCTCTATTTCCGGGCAGGGAGATAAATATGGCTGGGGAAATCTTCGACCGCACACCGGGCACAGGCATAATAGTCTTCGAAGTACTGATAATCCTAGCCACCATGGCATCCATATTTTATCTAGGAAAGATCAAGAAGAAAGTCCCGCAGAGATATCTCATCATTGTGACGGGCATCTTCATATTCGAAATGTTTACAGGTCCGATGTGGAACAACCTGCACCTCGGCGTCTGGGCGTACCTCTACCACGATGTGAGCTGGATACTGACCATGGGATGGTCAACCTGCATACTCTTCTCCGTTCTCCTGACAGAGCATTTCCTCCCAGGCTTGCCCCCGGCAAAAAGATTCCTTGTCTCCCTGCTCGCCATGCTTGGACTGGGTGTCGCCGGAGAAACCATCGTCGTCAAACTAGGCATCAGAACCTATTCTCCCGAAGTCCATGAGGTAATATGGGGTTATGTCCCATTTCTGGACATTCCACTGAACGTCTTCTACTATATCCCGGTATTCACGGCGCTTGTAATCGGCTTCTATGGCTACTGGTCGCTTGTCCTTGACGACAAGCCTGTCATGCCGATGAAAAAAAGAAAATGGGGACGCGACTTTCTGATAGCACTAGCAGGCATCCTTCTCTTCGAGATCATGATCGAACCGATGGTGACAAATGCCAATTTGCCCAAATGGTCATACATCTACAGGGACATCAGCCTCCTGATCACAGGCGGCTGGATACTGATCGTGTGGCTTTCCCTCAAGATTATAGACAGGTATTTCATCTGGCTTGAGCTGGGACACAGGTTTATCCTCTATGTCATCACCATCGGCATCATCGCCATGCCCGCCGAGGCTTGGCTGATTTCCGAGAAGATAAGGGTATATGGTCCCAGCGCCGTGAGGGACATGTCAGGCATAAAGTTTTTTGGAATGATCCCTGTAGAAGTGATCTTCGCTATTCCGCTCTACTTCGCACTGGTCGTCGCATTCATCAGATACTGGGAGCTAATCCTCGACAACAGGAGCTTGCAATGAAGCATCTGTCGCGTTTATTCACAGGCACAATGCTAATACTTATGCTGTTTGTATTGTATTATAGAATGGATTTCCAAGATATTATTGGATTCATTATTTGCAGCTTAGTCTTATCATGCGGTACAGTATTACTGGTCGTGGTTCCTATTGCATATTTCATTGGTTATTTGACACTTAAATTTCTGCCTGCACTCGAAATATTTCATGAGAACGAGATGCCCCATGCTGCGGATCGACCTTCATCCAGCAATGATGTCTATGCAATCGCCAAATATTTGCAGAAAACCCACGATCCTTTGAGAAACGTGGAGGCTCTTTCTCAGGAGCTCCGCAATGCGGGGTGGAATGATAAAATAATCAATTCAGCATTTGAGATGCTCAGGAAGGATATTCACTAAACTTGTACAAAAAGTATTTTCTGCAGACGAAGCCTGCACCCAAGTCAATCCTCCCGGACGCATTGCCATCTCGTATCAGGCAGAGGTTCGCCTTCTTGAATCCTGCGGCAAGTCCGGATGCATAAGCCTTGTGCACAAGTGCCATGGCAAGACCACTTCCTCGGCATTCTGACAGCACTCCAAGTGTCTTGATGTTCAATGTGTCTGCGCCAGACTTGTTGAGAATGAACTTCATGTTCGCGATGAGCCCTGCCTTGCCATCCATCGCTGAAAGCGCCTTGAAATAGTCGGGCAAGGAAAAAACAAATCCTGCATATTTCCCTCTTTTGTCCTGAACAAAGCTGATGAGAGATGGATCAAGAATGCTCCTTATCCCTGAATACATATTCAGGAATTCTCCGAACGGAATATCGGTGTATAGATAATTGTCTGCGAATATCGCACGGGAGAGATCGTAAAAAATCTTCATCTCCCCTTCGAAATCATCCTTCCGGAAGTTTCTGAACGTGAATCCGCTCTTTTCTGCGCGCCTGAGAAATTTTTCTGTCTTTTCAAGAACCGGTGAGAAATCAGGAATATGTTTCGAATAGTAGGACGAGAGCAGTCTGAAGCCGTTATTCTCCCAGAGAGCAGGATAATATGGAGGATTGTATGGCTCCATCATGAAAGGAGCTGTGTCGAATGGACCGGCGTTGAACCTGTAGCGGTGCCAGGTGTCCCCGTCAATTGGACCGATTATTTCTCCAGCTCCCATGCCTCTCAGAACTGCGATGGATTCCTCAAGTAATTTCTTCACAGCCTCCGAGTTGCTTAAGGCTTCGAAGAAACCGATCATCCCGATGGGACGCCCCTGAGTATCTTTGAGTTCAGGGGAAATCCGTGCGACGAGCCTCGCCACAGGAAGAGCAGTATCGAGCGCGAGCAATATTTTTTGTCTGCCGATGTAAAGTTCACGTTCCAGGCTTTTCCTGACGGACTCTCCCGTCGGCTTGCAGAACAGCGGATCATCGGCATAAACCTTGTCTGGAAGTTCATAAAATGCGCGCATTTCCGCGGAATCTGCTTTGATTTCAAGAATTTTTATCGGCATGTCTATTTCCCTCTATTTCAGATTCCAAATGGCTATCATGTGTGTATGCTGAAGGATCCAGAGAATGCCTGCTGAGGACAGCGTGGCCAAGAAGCGGCCGTCAGTCCAAATCGGCTCCCCTTCAAGCTTCTTCCTTTTGGAAAGGCATTCGTATGAAGTCATGAGAAATACTGCGACTGCAAGAGTTCCGAATGGAGCCGAAAGCGGTACTGCCCTGTGCAGAAACCATATGGGAACGCATATCAGAAGCCAAGAAAGAAGAGCCGAAATTGCACTGCCGACGATACGGAGACTCAGGGTTTTTCTTCCGTTTTCAAGCACCAGCAGTGCGGCATTCCAGACAGCGAAGGCAGTTGTCATGACATATGCGACAAGATAAAGTCCGAAGAATTTCTGGTAAATATCGAAGGAATTGGCGAACACGAGTATTGAAAATGGAACCGCGAGCGCGGAAAAAAGAGTCCGAGCGCCGATTTTTGGCTGATACTTTATTTTGTTCATGAGATATCTTGCGACGGCAAAAAATAGGAATGCGGCAAACACAGGCATTGCCCACAGGAAGGAGCCGAGAGACCAGGATGCATAGGAGATTCCCAGAAAGATGATCCCCGCACCCACATCCAGCAGTCTGCTCCTCCATATTATCAGCCCGAAAACTGCGAAAATCGCAAAAAGACTGGCGCACTGGAAGGCAATCTCCGGAACAGGTTTCTGGGTTATCTTCAGGAGAATGTAAGCTGTGAGGACCGGCACAAAGACATTGTCTGTCCCCCTGGTGGAAATGGCTTCAACGCATGTGACTAGAAACGACACCAGGACTGCGGAAAGAAGACAGGTCTCTTTCGGCAGGCCGCTCAGGAGAAGCATGGGGATGAGAATCGCATTGAAAGCTATTATCCAGAAGAATATCGAACCTTCGAGGCTCTTGAAGGAATCACCAGCTCTGTATCTGATGCTTCCATATTTCTCTCCGACCAGTGCCGCGCACGCATCTGCGACCGTAAGAACTAGAACTGACGAGAAATACAGCCACAGGAAGTCTGCCGAAATTAAAAACAGTATCCATATCGAGAACGGATAATACTCGCTTCCCATTGTTTTCCTCCCGACCTTGTGCAGGCTTTTCAGAAAATTTAGTCTGGCTCCGATAAAAAACAGAGCAGAAAATGTGATGGCAAGCGCAAGCACGGTGAAATGTGAACTGACAAAAAACGGAAAAAACAGGCATGCTATTCCGCCGGCTACGTGGACGAATTTTCTCGTGAACTCCGGTGGCGGATTGAATTTCCATACCATGATCTCCGAGAATGCAATTATCACTGAGAAGATCAGGCTGATCTCAAGCGCGCCGCGGATTTCATGGCATGAGTCCATCACAACTTTTCCTCCAGCACAAACCTGCTGTAGAAAAATGCCTTGTCCTTTCTGAACAATAACTCGGACAAATCTTTGAGAGGTTCAATCTCTCTGCTGAATTTCTCCGGACATGATCGCGGAACCAGCATGTTCCAATATGCGAATTTCGCACCTTTGTTCGCGTGTCCGAGAAATGTTCCATAAATTTGGGCGCATGTTCCATCGTCCAAATATTCGAAGATGTCGGAAAGATTGAAGCCGTCGAATTTTCCTCCGGCGGACATCACCGCCTCCTGGGCTGGACCTTGGAAAAAGCTTATATTGCCGATGTTTTCCCTTATCTTCGGATAATTCTCCCTTCTCAGGTAAAACGGCATGGAACGAGTGAAATTGCCGCTAAGGATGTAGTCGAGATACGGATTGTCGTGGGTCGCTAGCTCTGTCAGCGCGTATTCGGTCCTTTCAAGGATTCTTTTTGAAACCGAACCCTCTACGTATTTGAAGAATTCCGGATCCCTTCCGAGCCTTGCCATCACAAATCGGCTGAAGAAAATCTTGAAGAGCAGTTTCCATCGCAGGTTCGACCAGCGTTCCTTATAGAAACTTCTTCTGTCGGCGATGCTCCTTTCTTTCAAGAGTTCCGCCACTGTATTCCGAGAATGAATGAGTGGCATGATTCGAGTTCTGAAAAAGCGGAAGTAGCTTTCGAATTTGCCTGCATGGATTATGCCGTTCTTTATCAATTCTAGATTAGAGTCCCAAAAACTGCTCGCCCCAGATGAAATTTTCTTTTTTAACACCGCGTATGTCTCAAGTCTTTCCACATCCTCGTGGACTCCAAGAAATCTCAGACATTCCTCCTGCTCGAGCGAAGATATCGCAGCACAGCGAAGTTCCAGACAGGCAATCTGGGAGGGATTGAGATCAACGGCGAGCACTTCGGCACCGCCTGCAAGAAGAGCAAGCGAATTGTCGCCAGACGATGCGATGGAAAGGATTCGCCGTCCAGGAGCCGGTTCAAGAGCGGCGCAAAGAATATCGGCATCTTCCCAGCAGTTTGCATATCGTATGCGGCTGAAGTCGGCGCGATCCTCTATCCTGTCCATGGTCATGCTTCAGGAAGCGCCCCTATGTCTGAATTTTGCGTGTGCGGCTCCGAACTCGCCCGCCGCCATCGCGCCGATAATGGATATTTCCCCGGAAAGACAGAGCGCCGCGCAAATTTCTGCGAACTTCCTTGCCTTGCCGGTTCCGAAGCAGTCCATCATATCGAGGCATTCCCGCGCAGTAGGCAGATGCGTTCCGCCACCTACTGTTCCAACAATGAGATTCGGTAGGCTCACGGATACATACAGATCTCCATCCGGCGTGACTTCCATGTCTGTGATGCCCATTGATGCCTCTGAAACGCATGCCGCATCCTGTCCGCAGGCGATGAAAATCGCCGCAAGGGCGTTCGCATAATGTCCTTGAACTCCAAGAGAACCGCTCTGGATGCCGCCAGACGACGATATTTTACAGTAATACGCCATGTCCTCAGGAGTGGTGTTGAGAAATTTCCGTATGAGCTTCCTAAATATCAGCGCCTCTGCGACAACCTTTTTCCCGCGCACATTTAGAAAGGCAAGCATCGTCGCCTTCTTGTCGCCAGAAAGATTCCCTTCGAGAAACCACTTCTCCGGCTTCACAGGACTTTTTTCCGCAATCTCTTTGCAGACTGCGTCAGTCGCCACCGTGACCATGTTTTGTCCGGCGGCATCCCCCGTTGAATATTTGAAGATTAAATATACATTTTTCCCATTTATGGCCGTGTCAATTTCCTGGAGCTTTCCGTGAGATGTTGTTCCGGAAACTATCACATGGAACGATGCCTCGTTCCTGAGCACCCAGGAGACGAAGATTCCTGCATCGCCTATGCTTTTGAAAACAAAACAGGGTGCCCTTGAAACAGATTCTGCCAGACACATCACACTTGCTCCGCCGCAAAGGCTTGCCAGGTATGCGCCTCTCTGGTATGAGGCAATCATCGCACCTTCTGTCGTCGCCATCGGCACGTAAAAGTCACCACTCGCATGAAGTCCGTTGATCCTCAGCGGACCAATCACCCCTAGCGGCACCATTGAAAATCCCATAAAATTCTCAATGGTGCCCTTGAGTTTTTCTACGGGAACAGGCTGTCCTTTTCCGCAGAGATGTTGCAGGTCAACCCC
>DYRX01000076.1 GCA_020718525.1 Victivallis vadensis | reverse complement strand
GAAAAATCACCGCACTCCAAAGAGCTTCGCTCAAAAAATCAGTGTTCATCCGTGTTCATCTGTGGTAAAAACATCCTTTTCTAGCTCTGACCGTAGACAGGAAACTTTTTCGCGTATTCCGCGTGTTTAGTCGTTAAAAACGCTTTTTGCTTTTTAATCGGAAAAGCAGGTATTACAGATTTGCGCTCCAGCGGGGCGAGATCTGAGTCATTCAATTCTCTTCGCTGATTTCTTTTAGCATTTTCGCCTCGTCAGGGGAAAGTCCTGCAAAGACATCGTCCTGGGCCTGCGCGGAAGGCTGGCCGACTTTGAACTTTTCCGGATAGACGACAACGACATCGTCTTTGGGACAGGAAATGCGCTGGCCGGTGTCTTCGAGCAGAATGGTCACTTTCTGGGTGAGAAGATTCCTGTCCACAACCCTGCCGCGTCCCTGGGCACAGTCGCACATGGCGCCCCTTCGGGGCATGCCCTTGTCGAGTTCGACATATCCGAGATGCTCATATTTCAGACAGCATTTGAGGCGGCCGCATATTCCGGAGATGTTGACTGGATTGAGCGAGAGATCCTGCTCCTTCGCCATTTTGACATTGATCGAATCGAATTTGCGGATGAACCTGCTGCAGCATAGTTGGAGTCCGCATATTCCGAAGCCGCCTATGAGGGCAGTCTCGTCCCGGACACCGATCTGCCTTAGATCAATTCTAGTGTTGAGGCTTTGCGAAAGCTGTTTCACGAGCTCTCTGAAATCAACCCTGCCAGGAGCGGTGAACTGGAAGGATACCAGCTTCATGTCGAAGGAATAATGGCAGTTGAGGAGCTTCATGTTGAGCTTCAAGTTCGTGATGTACTGCGCGGCAGTTCTCATCGCGGACTTGCTTCTCATCAGATTTTCGTTCGCCTTGCTCTGATCCAGGACAGTCGCCTTTCTTTCGATCACGGGCATGTCGGAGACCGCCGCAATGCCAGCTCCATGATTCTCGACAATGCTGTTGATTCTCCCATAGTCGAAAATCTTGTCCTTGCGTATGATGCACCAGTCTTTGGGCTTCAAATTGAGAGCCTTGGACGCTCCAGCGACATATCTTGCTCCTGTCTCAATGCGAATTTCGCACAACAAATCCATCGTCTCAATTTCCTGCTTGATTGTGAAAACTGCCGGACAATTCCACGCCGCCAATGGCATGGCATAAAAAGTTTCGCGACGCATAGTCTAGCATTGGAACAGGCAAAATCCAAGCCTGAAAGGAAAATAGCGGAGATAAAGAACGGTGGCGGTGGAGTCAGGGATTGCCAGGCAGTACGCAGTTTGCTGAATATGTACCTTGCAGTGAAAGCGAACTATCTGCTCTTGAGACTCACATTTAAGGCAAGAATTCTTGCTCTTCTTCTTGAAAAAGAGAGAGACTGAGGACAGGGTATGTCTCGTGCGTTTCTGCGCAAACAGAGTCATGGAATCAACAAGAGGGTGGAATTTCTGATTTTGCATTAGTTAGGTGAATATTTACTTTTCTGGAATAAGAGGAGATTGCGATGGAGCAGTTCAATTTCAGTTCTGGTCTTCCTGATTTGGACAGGGTTCTTCAGGGGATCAGGCAGGGCGACAACGTCGTCTGGCAGACTGACGATCTTTCGGACTACAAATCTTTCCTGATCCCGTTTTGCAGAAATGCCAATGCTGAGGGGAAAAAGCTTGTCTATCTGAGATTCGCGACGCATCCGCCGCTTTTGCCGAGAGACCTGAACTTCGACATCTTCGAGCTCGACCCGAACAAGGGCTTTGCGACATTTGTTTCGGAAATCATCTCGATTGTTGACGATTATGGCAAGGGAGTCTGCTATGTCTTCGACTGCCTTTCCGGGCTCGCGGTCGAGTGGTTCAGCGACAGGATGCTGGGAAACTTTTTCATGCTGATATGTCCGCGCCTCTTCGAGCAGGACACAGTGGCGTACTTTGTAATCACCCACGACAAGCACATGCCTTCCGCGGTGAACTCCATCCACAACACGGCCCAGGTGGTCATAGACGTCCTAACCAGCAAGGAGAAGCAGTACATACTTCCCATCAAGGTCTTCAACAGATATTCGCCAAGCCTCTACATGCTACACAGCAGGGAGAACGACATCTTCAAGCCTGTCACTAAAAGCGCAGTACTTTCCGAGATCATGGCTGGTTTCGACCATCCCTGGCTGGATTTCAACGTTGACAGGAGAGATCTCTGGACCCGCCGTCTCATCGAGGCGCAGGAGCTCTACAACAGCATACTTCTCAAGATTCATGGAAACGAATACGCCGAGCTCCTCAAGAAAAGCCTCATCAGGATGATCGTGACAAGGGACGAGTCCCTCGCGAAGCTCTGCGAAAAATACTTCGACATAGCGAACATAGTCTGCATCGGCAAGCGGATGATAGGAAGCGGACTGATCGGGGGGAAGGCGGTAGGCATGCTTCTCGCCAGAATAATCCTCAAGAAGACGGATCCTGAATGGAAGAAGCGCATGGAGACCCATGACACTTTCTACATAGGCTCCGATGTGTTCTGCACGTATATGGTGCGGAACAAGTGCTGGTGGGACGTGAGGAGACTAAAGAAGGAGAAGCCCGACTTCCCAAGTTCGGAAGCTGTCCAGGAGAAGATCATGAACGGGGAATTCCCCGACGAGATCATCCACCAGTTCAGGGAGCTCCTGCTGAGCTATTTCGGCCAGTCGCCTGTCATAATAAGATCCAGCAACATTCTCGAGGACGCCTTCGGAAACGCGTTTTCCGGAAAATATGAAAGCGTCTTCTGCGTCAACCAGGGGACTCTGGACGAAAGGCTCGCCAATTTCATTCATGCTGTAAAAACTGTATATGCAAGCACTTACAGCAGAGACGCGCTCATATACAGAGACCACCGCAATCTCCTGGACCACAAGGAGGAGGAAATGGCGGTGCTGATACACAGGGTCTCCGGAACTTTCTATGGCGACAAATATTTCCCTCACATCGCAGGCGTCGCATACTCGTTCAACCCCTATGTGTGGAACAGGAGAATTGATCCGTCTTCTGGCGCCCTCAGGCTTGTCTTCGGACTCGGCACCAAGGCAGTCGAGAGCCACGGAAACGACTACACGCGGGTCATTTCCATCAACGAGCCGTTCCTTCGGCCTGAAAGCTCCCTTGATGAAGTCCGGAAATATTCCCAGCAGTTGGTTGACGTCCTCGACCTCGGCAAAAACAGCCATGTCTCTATGAGCTTCGAGGAAATTGCGAAGATCGCAGACGGTCTTCCAATTGAAATTTTCGCGTCAAAGGATGCTGAAATGGAGTCGCGGGCAAAGGAATTCGGGGTCAAGGACTGCTTTCCGTGGGTGCTCACCTTCGACAATTTTTTGTCGAAGACCGATTTCATCGAGAGGATGAAGGACATACTCACAATCGTCGAAGACGCCTACAAGTGCCCGGTTGACATAGAATTCACAGTGAATTTCCTCAACGATTCCTCATACAGGATCAATGTCCTCCAGTGCAGGCCCTTCCAATGCTCTAAGAAGATTGCCGGTATAAAGGATCTCGAAGAGATTGACGACTCGCGGATAGTCATGAAGTCCTCCGGACCAATCATTGGCGGAAATCTTGATATTGAGCTCGACCGCATCATCTATGTAGTGCCTGAGGAGTACAGCAGGCTCTCAATGCAGGAAAGGCACCTGCTGGCAAAGCTTGTCGGAGAGATTTCGAACAAGGATCCTGAGATGAACACGCTCGTCATGGGACCTGGCCGCTGGGGGACAAAGATGCCTTCTCTTGGAATTCCCGCGAGCTTTTCAGACATCAAGAATGTGTCTGTGCTATGCGAAATCGCCATGATGCACGAGGGGCTCAGGCCCGACATATCCTTTGGAACACATTTCTTCAACGATCTCGTGGAGTCCAATACGATTTACATTGCAGTTGCGGAAACAGGGACAGCGTCATTTCTGCGGCAGGACATGCTCCTGTCTCTGAAGGACAAGATTCTCGACTTTGTCCCGAGTCCTCCGAAAAGTCTGCTCGGAGTCTTGCGAGTTTCCCACGGCGACGGACTGCGGATTTATGCGAACGTGCTCGAACAGACTTGCGTCCTGTTCAAATGAGCGCGGACACGAACAATCAGGAGAGATCGTGAGGCATATTCAATATTTGGACCTTCGCAGAGACACAGGAAGCATGCCTCTCCGCTTCGAGGAAATGCCCGCATGCCGAAATATGATATCCGAAAGGACATTCGAAGGCCGAGGCATCCTTTGCCTGGAGCCACACTGCTTGGAACTCATTGCAGAGGAGGCGTTTAAGAGAATCTCATTCTTTCTGCCTGAAGGCTGTCTCGACTCGCTCGATAAAATTATTGACGATCCGGAAAGCTCGCAAAACGACAGATACGTCGCGGCGTCTCTCATCGAAAATGCGCTCATTTCTTCGCAAATGAGCCTGCCGCTCTGCCAGGACACAGGCGCCGCAAACGTCTTTGCCTGGAAGGGCGGGCAAGTCTTCACCGGAGCCGACGACAGAGATCTGATTGCCGAGGGCGTCCGCAAGGCCTGGTCTGCAAGCTGTCTCAGAAATTCGATGCTGTGCCCGAGCTCATTTTTTGAGGAGACGAACTCTGGAAGCAATCTTCCAGCCCAGATTGAAATAGAATCAGTCCAGGGATCGGAGTACTCGTTTTTCTTCCTAGCCAAAGGTGGCGGATCGTCCAATAAAACCTTTCTCTTCTAGGAAAGCAAGGCAATACTGGAGCCCGGAACTTTCGAACAATTTCTTTCAAGGATAGTCTCCATGCCGGGGGTTGCCGCATGCCCGCCATACCATGTCGGAATTGCTGTCGGCGGCACTTCTCCGGAAATTGCGTTGAAAGCAGCAAAGCTAGCCGCCGCAGGATATTATGACGGATTGTCTGACAAGCCGCTGGCGCCCGGCGGAATATTCAGGAGCCCGTATTGGGAGCGGAAACTGCTCTCCATTGCAGATAAATCCGGACTCGGCGCCCAGTTCGGCGGCAAATACTTTGCGAATTCCGCAACTGTCCTGAGACTTCCGCGCCATGCCGCCTCATGCCATGTGGGAATGGCAGTTTCATGTGTCGCCCACAGAAGAATCTCGGCATACGTCGGCCGCGACGGCGTCTTCCTGGAAAAGCTGGACGCCAATCCGGAGCGTTTTGCGGACAAAGTCGCCTCCCTCTCATTTGCGGAAGCGCCGCTGATCCGTCTCGACCGCCCGATCTGCGAAATTCGCAAGGAGCTTTCGCAACTGCCTCCCGGAACCAGGCTCAGGCTTTCAGGTCCCATGATTGTTGCAAGGGACTCCGCCTGCATGAGGATGGCGGAGGAGCTAGCGTCATCCGGTCAGATGCCAGAATGCGTCAGGGATGCCGTTGTCTATCACGCAGGTCCGGCGCGCACGCCCCCAGGCATGCCATGCGGCAGTTTTGGTCCGACGACAGCCCAGCGGATGGATCCATATCTGGACAGACTCATGAATGCCGGTGCATTTTTGATCACTCTCGCCAAAGGCGACCGCGGCGCGACAGCCAGGGATGCTTTCAGGAAGCACGGAGCGTTTTATCTGGGAACAATCGGCGGCGCGGCGGCACTGATTGCCCAAAGGCATGTTCTCAGCTCAGAAATTGTTGGCTATGAAGATCTTGGAATGGAAGCATTGAGAAGAATCGTCGTAAACGATCTGCCTGCATTCGTAATTTGCGACGACAAGGGAGCCAGTTTTTACGATCACCCGACTTCTAGCCATTCCGCCACAGTTAAGTCTTATTTGTAAAAATCGGTGCTGGCGCGGAATCGCTGTTCTTGGGATTTATCTGCCTGTGCGATAGTTTTTCATTTTAATAAATTCAAATTGTGAATTTATTTTCCTTGAAAAACTATAGATTCAATTTTTGGCAGGATATATGCTGAAACAATTTGAAAGTGGAGTCAGATATGGTCTATTCCATGACAGAATGTTTTGTCCTCCGTCCCGATGGGTTTTAATTTTCAGACTGGTAAAACTGGATTTCAGAACATAAAAGCTTAAAAGATGGCTAAAAAGAGAAAAAATCAGGAGGGGCAGGCAATTGCGGAAATGACAGTCGCAATGATTGCCATTCTTGCGATGGTTTCCGGCTTTCTCCTCATATCACAGCTTGGACGCGCGAGCGTCGAAAATCTGCTCAACGCGAAGGCAAGATGCGATATAAACGCGATGAACGGACTTAGTCTTGGTCAAGGCAGTTCCATAAGATATTGGGAGATCGGGGACGATCTTCTCGAGATGAGTCCTGACGATGAGGCGATGACTCTTACGAACGACGATCCCGCGCTCTTCTCGGGCGAACTTCAGAGCGGAGGAATGAGAATCTCCGACCTCGACGACTATGTTGTAAATAATTTCGCCGACAATCTTTCCGCTTCGACTCTTTTCCTTGAAGCCGCCGGCATGACTTCCGGCACTCAGAGCGTCGAGATTAGCCTTGATGATGCTTCCAGATTTCTTTACGGCGGAAGCACCCTCTTTGGGCTTGAAAGCGTCACAATAGAGGACACCGCATATTCCCCGATGCTCCGCTGATGCCATCTGCTCCAAAAAAAAAATCTCGAACCAAGAAAACGGGTCGTCCGGCTTGCTCCGTCGCTGAAAAGGATCTCAAATATTTCTGGCATCCATGTTCGCAGATGAAGGACTACGAAATCTTCCCGCCTCTTGAGATAGAGAAGGCGAGGGGGGCTTACCTGTACTCGCCAGGCGGGCGCAATACCATTGATGCGATAAGCTCCTGGTGGTGCAAGTCTCTAGGTCATGCGCATCCGAGAATCGCAAAGGCGGTAAAAAGGCAAATTTCAAAATTCGAGCATGTAATATCCGCCAACACATGCAACTCGGTCCTTTCGGAGCTTTCAGAGAGGCTCGCGTCTCTTATGCCTGGCCTGGACAAGCTTTTCTACGCTGACAACGGCTCCACAGCAATTGAAATCGCGATGAAGATGTCCTTGCAGTATCATGCACAGACAGGAAACTCGCAAAAAACAAAATTTGCATCCTTGTCGAACGGATATCATGGGGAGACCCTCCTGACGCTCTCTGCAGGCGACTGCGGAATTTATTCCTCGAAATTCAGTCCCCTGCTCATAAATGTGGAAAAACTTTCCCCAATTCCCTATGTTTCAGGCATTGAAGATCCGCTCTGGAAAAAAATCCCCGATAATCAGTGGTTGCCGGTGAAGGAACAGCTTGAGAAGATGCGCGAGACTCTATGCGCTGTTCTCCTCGAACCCATTGTCCAGGGAGCCGGAGGCATGAAAATTTACAGCCAGGATTTTTTGAGGCGCATTTCATCTTGGACAAAGAAGAACAATGTCCATCTGATCGCTGACGAAATAATGACCGGCTTTGGCAGGACAGGACGTTTCTTCGCATGTGAACATGCCGCTGTTACGCCGGATTATTTATGCATGTCGAAGGGGCTCAGCGCTGGCTGGGCTCCGTTCGCGGCAGTCCTTTGCACCAGGAAGATATACGAAGCTTTTTATGACGATTATTCAACGGGAAAGGCCTTTCTGCACTCGAACACATTCTGCGGATATGCCATAGGCGCCGCCGCCGCCCTAGAGAATCTGAAGATTATGGAGGAGGAACAGATTCCCGCACAAGTCGCCGCAAGATCCTGCGAAATTCGCAAGGTCCTCGATGAAATCAGAAGCGAAACGTCAGCCCTGTCAAAAAGCCGGGGAATAGGCTTTGTCGCCGCCGCTGAAATTGTCAATCCAAAAGACGGTTCCAGCTTCGAGCCATCAAAAAGGACAGGCTTCAATTTTTACAGGCAGGCTGTCGTTAACGGAGCGCTTCTGCGCCCGCTAGGCGACACTGTCTATCTCATGCCGCCGCTGAACTGTCCTCCAAAAATAATTGATAAATTGAAGGCAATCGCCTTGAAATCGCTCAAGGAAACATTGAATTTATAGGCCGACGGGGCGAGGCTGTCTGCGCCCTGGACAAAACGGATGGATTTTTAAATTATTTCTTAAGGAAACTAAAGAATTATGAAACGCTTTGCATTTGCAGTCCTGCTCCTCTCAGTTCCTCTCATCACATTTGCCTTCGAACCTGTCGAGGGGATTGTCGAGTCGGCCGCTTTGAATGTCAGAATAAAGCCTGGAGCAAAAAGAGTTGATCCTGTTCTGGCTGTTCTGAAAAAAAACGACAAGGTTAAAATCCTCAAGGAAGAAAAAGGCTGGTTCGAAATTGAAATTCCGTTCTCTGCGGAGGTCTGGATATTTGGCGAGCTCCTCAAAGGCAATGAAGTAGTCAAAGAAGCCAGGCTGAGGTCGGGACCAGGGGTACAGCACGCCCCTTATCAGATGAACATGAAGCCTGGGGCAAAGCTCGAAATCATCAGGAAGTCCGCCGACGGCTGGGTCAAGGTCAAGCCGCCTCAGGGGCTCACCGCATGGATCAGCTCGGAATTCGTGAAAATCCCAAAAAAGGATGCCAAGACTGCAGTTGCAGGCAATGCAAAGCAGGCAATAACTCCGCCACAGCCGCCAGCAAATCCCGCAGACAAGACTGCTGGTCAAATTCCGGAAAAAAAGACCATAGCCCCCGATAATACAACTGATAAATCTGCAAAAGCCAAGGACGCTCCGCCACAGGACAAAGAAAAAACGCTCGAAGGAGCAAAGCCTGTGATCACAGACGCGAAGACTGTGGATAAACCAGATAAACCGGATAAACCGGATAATAAGGAGACGGCTGAAAAGACAAATCCTCCAGATGCAGGCAAGGAGAAGAAGGAAGTTCAGAAGCCTCTTGAAGTCACGGAAAAGCCCAAGGACAATGAAATTGAGGAAAAGTCGGAAAAAAAGGAAAAGCCAGTCCTTTCTCCGGATGCCCAATATTGGAATGGCATTATTGCCGGTGCTTCTGGATCTGGCGTTAAGGAAGTTACGCACGCCCTGGTTAAAAGAGGTACGGACGGCAAGGCGTCAATTCCGCAATGCTACCTAAAAAGCAAAAAAATAGATCTTTCCAAATTCGAGAATTCAACTGTCAGGCTAAGCGGTTCGGAAAAATCAATTCCCGGCTGGAAATGTCCGCTAGTTGACGTTGAAACAATCGAGACGATAAAATGATTTTTTCCATTCATTGTGAGAACGCATGATATTCACTCTTCCCCTGGCGCTTCTTTCCCTGGTCGCAGTGCCGATGATACTGGGAATTTATTTTTTGCGCCGCAGGTTCAAGACCAGGACGGTGAGCGCGCTGTTTCTGTGGATGGATCCCGAGCTCAGAACGGGCGGGGGAAGGAAAATATCGAGGCTTGAGAAAAGTGCTCTTATTCTGATTGAAATGGCGATTGCCGCGGCATTGGCGGCGGCGGCGGCTTCCCCTGGATGCAAAACTCAGATGCCTTCGTTCAGGGCCGCATATGTATTGGATGACTCCGCTTCGATGTCGGCAAAGGACGGACGCGGTTCCAGTCCGGCAGAACGGGCAAAAAATGCGATTTTGGGCGAGCTGGAATCCAGAGCTCCGTTCTCATGCTCCATCATATTGACCGGTAAAAAGCCAAGCATGCTTCTGTCTGAAACGACGGACATGAAAGATGTCCTCAACTGTCTTGGCGACTGGAATCCAAAGCAGACTCATCATTCCTGCGAGCCGGCAATCAGCCTCGCCACGCGCCTCCTGGGAAGCGAGTCCGGTGAAATTGTCTTTGTCACGGACCGTCCCCCGGAAAAGGATGAGGAAAGAATGATCAATTCGAGCAGGATGCGCTGGCTTGCGTTTGGCGATAATCTTCCAAATGCGGCTATCAGCGCCGCAGGAAGAAATCCCATTTCCGGGTCGGAGAATGAAAAGCTTTTCGCGCTTGTGACAGCCAACGGACTCAAGGGGGGTGAAATCCCAATCTCAGTGAAGGCTGGCGCGAGGATTCTCGCGAAGGAAAATCTGCGAATTCCGCAGAATCTCGCCGATGGGGATGAGTTCAGGAAAAAGATTGAAATTGAAATGCCTCCATCTTTCAGGGAGCCGGTCATGATTTCGATTGACGCGGAAGACGCCCTTGACTGCGACAATAGAGTTCTCCTCTGTCCAAATCCGGATCCCCCGCTCAGAATCGGAATTGCCATTGCTGATCCAAGCCTGAAGGAAATTGTTTCCGAAGCAGTTTCAGCCCTCGAAGGCGAATGCGTCATCTCCGACGCCTCGCCAGAACTGCTTTTTGAAGATTCAGGAAATATTTCCGGGAATGCCGGAGATTCCGCCCCAGCAAGATCCTGGCTATTTTCCTTCGATCCGCCGATTGAGACCGAAAAGAAGATCGGATACGGTCCATACCTTGTGGACAAGCAAAGCCCTGCATGCGATGGCGTCCTCCTTGATGGAGTCAAGTGGACATCAGGAAGAAAGATCCCTCTTTCCCGAGACATTCTTGCGCTCATTGCCTCCGACGACAGGGCTCTTCTTTGGGAGTGCTTGTCGGATCAGAAAGATTCCTCTCCGCGGATATTCCACATGAATTTTATACCTGCCGGCTCGAATCTCCAAAAAACGCCTGCATTTCCAATCTTGATAGGCAACATTGTTAAAATGCGCAAGGATGCGAGATACGGCTTTCACCGGCACAACTATAAAACTGACGACATTGCAGAGGCGTTTCTGCCGTCCGGAACGCTTCCCGTTCTGGACGCTGTTTCCATCGGTCCGGATGCAAAAAAAATAAAGGAGGATGAAATATCCCGTCTTCACTGCGCTGAGACCGACGGCATGGAGCTTGCGCGCGTTTTCTCACAGCTTCCTTCGCTGTGCCGGATCGCCGGAAAGGATTTCAGCGATGCCATAGCCTTCAATTTCATTTCTCCGGAAGAGTCCGATCTGCGCGGCAGGAGAACCGGAAAATGGAGCGGAGTCCGAGAGCGCCCCGAAATAATGAAGACCCAATGGAGAGACTATTCCTGGATTCCTCTGCTCATCGCGCTGTCCCTTCTCTTTTTGCATTCGTATGTCCTGAAACGGATGGAGATAGGATAAACATGGACTTTCTCTTTCCAGCGTTTCTTCTTCTTCTCGCCCCCGCCGGCTGGGCTCTTTGGACTTTGAGAGGCGCAGACAAGCTTGATAATGCGCTAAGGACGCTCCTCTTTCTCTTCGTGATCCTCGCTCTCGCACAGCCCAGGCTACGCCTAAAAAGCGAAGATGGAACCCTGATCATCGTTGCCGACAGATCCGCCTCGATGCCGGAAGATTCCAGAGAGCGCCAGAAGGAGACGATCAAAATAATCGAAGACCAGAAAGGTGCCCGCCAAAAATCCTGCGTGATCGGATTTTCAGAGGATGTCTACATCGAAAAAATGCCGGACAATTCCCGTTTCGACGACTTTCTCGGACGCTACTCGGGAGGCGCGTCCAAGCTCGGAAAAGCGCTCGAAACCGCCCAGTCGGTCATCCCTAAAAACGCCAACGCGAGAATTCTGGTCCTGAGCGACGGACTTTACACAGACTTCGATCCGTCCCAGAGCCCGGGCGTGCTGGTCCGCGGCATTCCAATTGACTACAGGCTCATTGAGCGCCCGCATGGAGTTGATCTCGCCGTCCTCTCGCTGGAACTGCCTGAGACTGTCGAACCCGGCGAGCAGTTCCTCATTCCTGCAGAACTCTACCTCCCGGAAGATCTTGATGTCAGCTATCAGCTCGCCCGGGACAATACCCTCATCGCAAAGGGGAAGATTTCTTTGAAGCACGGCAAAAGACAGCTCTTCTTCACTGACAGGATCTCAGGTTCCGGTGAAACCGTATATAAGCTGGAAATCTCTTCGGACAAGCCTGATGCGCGTCCGGAAAACAATCAGGGCGTCGCAATACTGGAGACCAAAGGCAACAAGCCCATCCTTCATTTTGGCAATCCCAATTCAAAGCTCATCAGCCTTTTAAGGAACGCCGGCATTGAAGTCGAGCAGTCGAATGACAACCCTCAAATTGCAAGCCTGAGCGGACTCTCCAAGTATTCCGCTGTAATCCTGGAGAATTATCCGGCATCGAAGTTGGGATTCTCCGGCCAGGATGCCCTGCGCCATTCTGTGGCTGATCTAGGCAAAGGCCTCATGATGAGCGGCGGAAGACAAAGCTTTGGCATCGGCGGATACTACAAAAGCCCTGTAGCTGAGATCCTCCCTGTCACGATGGAAATAAGAAAAGAACACAGAAAAATCAGCACCGCCGTTGTCGTTGCCCTCGACAGGAGCGGAAGCATGGCAGTGAATGTCTCGCCACTTCTCACCAAAATGGATCTTGCAAACGACGGAACAGCCGCAGTCCTTGAACTTCTCACTGACAACGACAAACTTGGCGTCATCGCCGTGGACTCCCAGGCGCATGTGATCTCGGAACTCGATGAGATCGGGGGCAGACGATCCCAGTTGGAGTCCGAAATCCGTTCAATCCGCTCCATGGGTGGCGGAATATTCATCTACGAGGCGCTCTATCATGCGGCTAAAATGATTTCCTCCGCCGAGGCGGGGACTAAGCACATAATACTTTTTGCCGACGCACAGGACTCGGAGGAGCCTGGAAAATATGAGGAGCTCATCGGCGAACTCAGAAAGGCCGAAATAAGCATAAGCGTAATCGGAATGGGATCGCCAAGCGACTGCGACGCCAATCTGCTCAAACATATCGCCATGCTTGGCGGAGGCAACGTTTATTTCTCTTCCAAGCCGGAGGAGCTTCCACAGCTCTTCGCACAGGAAACACTCACAATATCGAGGAACGCATTCATAGAGGCGGAAACTCAGATAGCTCCCGCCGATTCCCTCCCCCTCCTCAAAAGCGACTGCAAAACCCAGATGCCTCCAGTCGGCGGATACAACCTCTCCTATCTGAGACCAGAAGCCCTGCAGGGAATCGTCAGCAAAGACGAATTCAACGCTCCAATCGTCGCCTTCTGGAACAAGGGCAACGGAAGATGTCTTGCGTTTTGCGCCGAAGCCGACGGAAAGTTTTCCGGTCCATTTGGCGCCTGGAATGGAAGCGGCGAGATCTTGCTTTCCTGCGTCAGATGGACTGCCAACGCGAAAAAATATGACGAGAGAGAGCTGTTCGTGAAAATGAAGCGTGACGGCAGCTCCATGCAGTTCACGATGGAACTAGATCCCGACAGAAAAAAGGACCCGTTTTCCAAGATGCCGACTCTTGTCAATCTTATCGAGTCTGAAAAAGGGATTTCTGTCGAACATGTTCCGATGGAATGGAACGGAAGCAACAGTGTCTATGCGGCGGCGCAAATCCCTGAAGACGGAACAAGTCATTTTTCGATTGTATTTGAAAGCGACTCGAATGCTCCCGGTGAGAAGACTGCAATCCCATGCACAGCGCAAAGAATGCCCTATCCGCCGGAATTCCACCCGGAAATTGTGGAAGGCCGCGGATCCGCCCTGCTTTCGAAGCTGGCCCAGGAAAGCGGCGGAAAAGAGAGGATATCCCTCGAAGGAATTTTCGCATCAATCCCTCCGGTGAAAAAAATGGTTCCCCTTTGGCACATCCTCTCCGTCATTGCTCTTTTCATACTTCTTCTCGAGATATGCTACAGAAGGACTTCCGCAGGCGCGGTTCTAGCTTGGAAATTGGCAAAGCGCGTTTCAGATTTTGTCCCCGAATTCGCCTTGACGCAGGGCACGGTTAAAATGGCTAAAAAGAGCTATCTTGGAGATCTGAAACTTGAAAAGAACGCCCCCGGCAAAGAAAGTCCTGCCGCAAAAAGTGAAGAGCCTCCTCCGGAAAACAAATCAATATCCTCAGCGCTTTCCGAAGCAAAAAAAAGAAGCCGGGACAGGACAGGGCTTTGAGTCTTATATACTCATTTACTTGGATTATCCTGCAGTTTTCTGCCCCACTATGGCTAGGTAATCTAGCCTCAGAGTTCCGAAGCTCCGTGATTTTTCAGTGGCACTTTTTTGCCATTTTCAGCAGCAACGCGGCCATGTGATATAGCCTAGGGTTTTCAACCTATCTACTATACGCATTTTTTCTCCGCCGCAAGTGTTGAGATGCCTCAAGTAG
>DYRX01000386.1 GCA_020718525.1 Victivallis vadensis | reverse complement strand
TCACGTTAGCGTACACGATGTACATTGACGAACACGATTACGAACACGATTACGATAGCGATTACGATGGCGATAGCGAGTCTTGGAACGTCCCGGCGTAGCCGGTTAAATTTATAGGTATGGGGGAGGGGGCCGTCGCCTCCGAGCCATTGCCCGTCCCACAGAAAAGATGTCCGTCATCGGAAAAAAACAAGGCATTTTGTGCAATGTCTGTAAATTCGCAGGCGGAGTGCTATATTATTATTGAAGTCAACGCAAAGGAGATAAAAATGTTCAGCGCTTATGAGAAAGAAATGATGTTCGAGTCGGCGAAAGCGTCCTGCCGCTGGTATTTCAGAAACCAGAACACGAATGAAAACCCTTGGGGGGGGATGAGGGAGTCCGCAGACAATGGGCGCTTCATTTACGAATGGTTTCCGGCTTTGAAAGTCGGGCGCGGAGGGGTGGTCTGGTCTCAGGCTCTAGCGACAATGGCGCTTGACGCCGTGAATTTGAGGGCGGGCAAAGACGCCGACTGGAAGACGCGCAGAAAGGCCGCCCTTCTAGGCGGAAAATATCTAATGCTTCTCCAGCATGACAATCCCGAGCTGAAGGAGAATTACGGCGGCTTCTCCGAACAGGTTCCAGGCGAGATGTGCTCTTATCCACGCGATGCCGCGACCGGTGCGATGGGGCTGTGCGCGCTCTATAGAATCAGCGGAGATAAAAACTATCTTTATGCGGCAGAGCGATTTGCGCATTGGTTTTTCCACTACGGGTCAGATTCACAGCACTGGCCATACATCACCTTTGACTTTGCCAGCCGGAAGGGGCACAACTTCAGGATTCCTGAATTCGGAGACGAGGCTAGCGAGCATGTCGAATATGTTCCAGGCGACTGGCAGGCTGGCGGCGCACTGGTTTATTTCATGCTTGCATCTCTGACAGGAAACAGAAAAAAATACATTGACGAATACATGCTCCCCGTGATAGAGCGCCTGGTGAAGATTTATGAGGAAAATCCTTTCGACGCCGCGAAGGACGGCTTTCACGGAGAAGTGCCAATATCCTATGGCAACGACGATTTCGCAATAGTGACTCTGCTGGCCGCTTATGTCGCGACAAAACGGAAAAAATATTACAACGTGGCGAAGGATCGCGTGATGGACTTCTTTAAATTCCGCGACGAGGAAAGCGGACTTTATCCGTCCTTCGCTGGAACTTTCGTTTCCGGAATAACAATGGCGGTTCTAAGGGATCTTGATCGGTCTATCGGAGTGAAGCCGGATTCGAGACTCGAATGCGAAATTCGCAAAACAGCTCTGAACGGTCTCAAACTGCAGAATTTCGACTATTCGGATTTGAGAGCGAACGGAGCATTCTGGTGTCAGACTCAGTATGGTGTCGGACGCGATCACATCCATCACAGATCAACCGGATACTCGGCAATTTTTTACAGCATGCTCAGCGGTTCAGCCAAAATTCCATACTACCATTGCCTCAACTGGGAACTGCCAAAATGAGACCTGCGTTTTTCAATTGAGGAAAGCTTCTCAAACTAAGAGAGAAAGGGGCAGACTCCACAGCCGCAACAGCGTTTGCCATCTCCCGGGGAGCCTAAATATTTCCAGGACTAAAGAGTCAGTAAATTCTTCGCAAGAGGAGAGCGGCACGAGGGCACCATGCTCTGCAGGAGGCTCCTATAGTTATTCAGATAAATAATTTCATTGTTTTGCTGAAAAACTATCACCGGGAAGCTCCGCACAGCTTCTCAGTTTTTTCATGACTCTCATGACTTCCGCCGCGTCGCTCATCTAGTGTAGTGTAACTATAATACTTGTAATTATAATTTTTTGTGATATTTTTATCCCAAACCTATAACAAAGGATAATAAATATCATGAGAGTTGCCTGCAAAATACGAATAGAGGAGAAGGATAGGAAGATACTGAAGAAATGGTCTTCTGCGCGCAGCACACCTGCACGACTGATGGAGAGAGCCAAAATAGTGCTGCTTGCGGAACAGGGATTGAAGAACATCGAGATAGGCAAGTTGCTTGGCGTTGACGCTCGCACTGTCGGCACTTGGAGGCAACGTTATGCCAGTATGGGACTGCATGGAATCGAGAAAGAAAATCCGCGTCCTGGACGCAGAAATCCGAACAGAGAAGCGACAGTAGCCAAGATATTGGAGCGGACGACAACCCCACCTAAGGAGGCAACGCACTGGAGCACTCGAACGCTCGCCAGAGAACTGGGAATAAGCCATATGATGGTTCACCGTATATGGCGCGTCCACGAGCTCAAGCCTCATTTAACAAGCACTTTTAAGATTAGCCGCGATCCGAATTTTGTGGAGAAGCTAACGGACGTGGTCGGGCTGTATCTTAATCCACCGGAACATGCTCTGGTGCTTTCAGTTGACGAGAAAAGCCAAATCCAGGCATTGGACCGGACACAACCTGGCCTGCCTCTTAAAAAAGGACGATGTGGAACAATGACGCATGATTATCTCAGGCATGGAACGACAACATTGTTTGCCGCCCTGGAACTTGCTGAAGGCCGATTGATTGGAGCTTGTATGCCAAAGCATCGGCATCAGGAATGGATAAAATTTCTTCGTATGATCGATGAGCAGACACCACAGGAACTTGAACTGCACCTGATAGTGGACAACTACTCTACACATAAGCATCCCAAAGTTAAAAAGTGGCTGAAGCGCAATACTCGTTTTCATATGCATTTTATCCCTACCAGCTCATCCTGGCTTAACCTTGTCGAACGCTGGTTCAGGGAAATTACAGACAAACGCATCCGTCGTGGCGTTTTTAACAGCGTTCCAGATTTAATAAAAGCCATCATGGATTTTATTAACCATCATAACGAAAACCCAAAGACATTTGCTTGGACGGCAAAAGTCGAAGCGATACTCGAGAAAATCAGCCGAGCTAAAAAAACACTAAATAAATACAAATCTAAATGAAACACTACACTAGGAAAAGGGAATAAAAAAAATAAATTGCACCCTGAAGGGGTGCAACAAGATTGGTAATTGGAAATAATTTAATCGT
>DYRX01000385.1 GCA_020718525.1 Victivallis vadensis | reverse complement strand
TTAGTCCCCTCCCTGCATGGAACGCATTTCCCGCAGGATTCGTTCTGCGTGAACTGCATGAAAAATTTCGCGACAGAAACCATGCATGCGCTTTTGTTCATGACAACAAGGCCTCCGGATCCGACCATGGCGCCGATCTTCTTCAGCGACTCGAAATCGAGCGGCATGTCAAGATGCTCCTTCGTGAGACATGCGCCTGACGGACCGCCAATCTGGACAGCCTTGAACTCCTCGGCTCCTATGCTTCCGTCCTCCCCGCACACTCCCCCGCCAATTTCCATGACAATTCTTCCAAGTGTCTCTCCAAAAGGCACTTCTATGAGACCTGTATTCGCCACATGCCCGGTTATGGCGAATGTCTTCGTTCCCGGCGACTCCGCGCTTCCATAGCTTCTGAACCATTCGGCGCCCTTGGATACGATCAGCGGCACATAGGCGAGCGTCTCGACGTTGTTGATCACGGTGGGCATGCCGAAAAGCCCCCGCTCGGCAGGGAAAGGAGGCTTCGGGGACGGCATCCCCCTCTTGCCTTCCACAGAGGCTATCAGCGCAGTCTCCTCCCCGCATACGAAGGCTCCAGCGCCCTCCATCACATGACAGTGGAAGCTCCTGCCGGATCCCAAGGCGTCAGCGCCCAGTATTCCTGCCGCAAGCGCGTCCGCGACAGCTTTTCTGACCCTCTTGACAGCCATTGGATATTCCGCCCTCACATATATGTACGACTCGGACGCTCCAATCGCGCGCCCCGCAATCATAACGCCTTCTATGACCCTGTGCGGATTACCCTCCATCAAGCTCCTATCCATAAATGCGCCAGGATCGCCCTCGTCTCCATTGCATATGACATATTTCACGGCAGAAGACTGCTTCAATGCCTCGCCCCACTTTCTGCCCGTCGGAAATCCGCCGCCTCCCCTGCCCCTCAGACCGGACTTCTTCATCAGCTCGACAAGATCTTCCTCGGTCATATCGAAATATGCCCGCACTGCGGAAGCATAGCCGCCGTTCGAAAGGTAGTCGCTCAAATTCTCAGGATCAATTCTGCCGCAGTCGTCAAGCACAATTCTTGTCTGTCCCATGTAGAACGGGATTTCCGCCGCGTCTCTGCAGATCTTTCCGTCGGAGGGATTCCTGTAGAGAAGCCTCTCGACCAGCTCGCCGCCGATCAGCGTCCTCTCTACGATTTCGCCGACATCTTCTGGGCTGACTTTGACATAGAGGATTTCATCCGGGACTATTGTAACAAGAGGCCCCATCTGGCAGAAGCCCTGGCATCCGCTCCAGGCGACGCCCGTGGCTGCACCCTCCCTGCCCTCCTCTAGCGCGAGCGTCTCAACATCCATCCCCTTCTCCGCCAGCAGTCTTTTGAAGCCTTCTATGATCTTCAAAGCCCCGTTGGCGACACAGCCCGTTCCGGCGCAGACCAGAACTTTCTTGGCAGATCTCTTCTTCTCCTCCGTGTGCCTGAGCGCCATCGCGTCAAGATTTTCAAGGACAGGATTTTTCCTATGGTTGTCCATGGCAAGCATATGTCACGCCTCCTCTCGAATTATTTTTTCGACTATCTCAAGAGCCTTCTCGGGGCTCGTCTGTCCATAGACCTTCTCGTCAACAAGCATCACCGGAGCCAAGCCGCAGGCGCCAAGGCATGAAACAGTCTCCACAGTGAAAAGCATGTCTTTCGTCGTTTTCACCTCCTCGCTGAGCCCCAGCCTTCCGCGCAGGGCTTCAAGTATTGGCGTGGACTTTTTCACATGGCATGCCGTTCCATCGCAAAGCTTTATGACATGTCTCCCCTTCGGCTCCAGAGCGAAATGCGAGTAGAAAGTGGCGACGCCGAAAACGCGGGACGGCGGAATTCCCAGGCTTGTCGCCACAAAGTTCATCGCCTCTCTTGGAAGGTAGCGGTACTCCTCCTGGACATCCTGCAGTATCGGAACAAGCTTCGCAGGATTTCTCCCGTGCCGCTCAAGAATTCCGCAGATTCTTTTAAATGATCCCGCCGCGCCTGCACCAGCATTCTTCTCTTCCACGTTTTCCATATTTGCATGTCTCCTTAAAAAATTGTAACATATGTCTTTCAAGCACATTTTGTTTCAGAATGATATTCCAAGGCCGTCCGCCTTGCTTCACGATCGGCGCAGAGCCTTCAGCCGCCCGCAGAGTATCGCCAAACTCGACGCCAAATCCACGTTTTCGACGACAACTCCTTCCGGAATATCGAGCCTCGCCTGAGTAAAATTCCAGATCGCCTCGATCCCGCCAGAAAGCATCTGCCCAGCGACATCCTGAGCCGCAGAAGCCGGAACTGTCAATATCCCAGTCTTCACCTTCATCCTCTGCGCCAGCCGGGACAGCTTCGAAATGGAGACTATTTCCCTGCCGGCGATCTCAGTTCCAATCTTCGCCTTGTCCACATCGAATACGGCGACAATTTTGATACCTCTCAGCTCGAATCCCTCATAGCCGACTAGTGCGCGTCCCAGGTTTCCCGCTCCGGCGAGAAATGCCTCGTTCAAATTGTCCCAGCCAAGAAAAGACTCCAGAGATGAAAGAAGCCTTTCAATCTGGTATCCGGACTTGGGCCTGCCCTCGGCGCCAGCCGCAGCAAAATCCTTCCGTATCAGGGTCGGATCCTGTTTGAGAATCCTGCCCAGATCATGGCAGGAGACGGCATTCTCCCCTTCCGCGGCAAGCCTCCTTAGCGCCTCGATGTAGAGCGGCAATCTCCTCAGCGCCGGAACCGATATTGACTTCATTGCATCCGCCATAAAAGCCTCCTTCCCATATATAAAGATTGTTTTCTTTATTCAAGATTATAACACGGAGCTGGCGCAATTTCAAGGCAATGAAGAATTATTTCTTTATTTATTCCAATCCAATGTCATCCATGCGTAGCCCGATTGTGGCACCCTGCAAAATATTGCGCTACAATTTTCATTAGATAATCTGGAGCGGAAGTCTAGGGAAAGGCTTACGCCCAAATTCAGACTTCCTTACCCGTATGGGGAAAATTATAATTATATGGAAAATGCATGTGTCGGATTTGCTTCAATCG